>NZ_JBHJUK010000032.1:0-68282 GCF_042266225.1 Kitasatospora sp. NPDC056181 | reverse complement strand
GGGCGGGCGCCGCCTGGACGGGGGCCGGCTGGACGGGGGCCGGCTGCACCGGCGCGACCTGCACCGGCGGCGCCTGCACGGCCTCCACCGGCACCGGGACGCCCTGCCCGGGCGCCGCGGCGGGCACGACCGCCATCGGGGCCGCCGCGGCCATGGGCGGCGCCATCTGCCCGGCCACCGGAGCCGCGAAGCCCCCGGCCGACGCCCGCCGCTCCAGCTTGTCCAGCCGCGCCTGCAACGACAGCTCGTCGCTGTACGCGCCCGGCAGCATCACCCGGGCGCAGATCAGCTCCAGCTGGAGACGCGGCGCCGCGTTCCCCCGCATCTCGGTCAGCCCGGTGTTGACGATGTCCGCCGCACGGCTCAGCTCGGCCGCCCCGAAGGCGTCCGCCTGGGCCTGCATGATCGAGACCCGGTCCGCCGGGGCGTCGATCAGCCCCTTCTCGCCGGCGTCCGGCACGGTGGCCAGGATCACCAAGTCCCGCAGGCGCTCCAGCAGGTCCGTCACGAACCGGCGCGGATCGTGCCCGCCCTCGACCACCCGGTCGATCACCTGGAACACCGTCGCCCCGTCGTGCGCGGCGAAGGCGTCCACCACCTCGTCCAGCAGCGCCGAGTCCGTGTACCCGAGCAGCGCGGTCGCCATCTGGTACGTCACGCCGCCCTCGCCGGCGCCGGCGAGCAACTGGTCCATCACCGACATCGAGTCACGCACCGACCCGGCACCGGCCCGCACCACCAGCGGGAAGACGGAGTCCTCCACCTGGATCTGCTCGCGCCCGCAGACCTCGGCCAGGTAGTCGCGCAGCGTGCCCGGCGGCACCAGTCGGAACGGGTAGTGGTGCGTGCGGGAGCGGATCGTCCCGATCACCTTCTCCGGCTCCGTGGTCGCGAAGATGAACTTGAGGTGCTCCGGCGGCTCCTCCACCACCTTGAGCAGCGCGTTGAAGCCGGCCGAGGTCACCATGTGCGCCTCGTCCAGGATGAAGATCTTGTACCGGCTGTGCACCGGCGCGAAGAACGCCCGCTCGCGCAGCTCGCGCGCGTCGTCCACACCACCGTGCGACGCCGCGTCGATCTCGATCACGTCGATCGACCCGGGCCCGCCCGTCGCCAGGTCCCGGCAGGACTGGCACTCGCCGCACGGCGTCGGCGTCGGCCCCTGCTCACAGTTCAGGCAACGGGCCAGGATGCGCGCGCTCGTCGTCTTCCCGCAGCCGCGCGGGCCGCTGAACAGGTACGCGTGGTTGACCCTGTTGTTGCGCAGGGCCTGCTGGAGCGGAGCGGTCACGTGCTCCTGCCCGATGACCTCGGCGAAAGTCTCGGGGCGATAGCGGCGGTACAGGGCTAGGGACACACCACCGACGATATCGGGACGGGCCGACAAACGCGTCGCCCCTCGGTCACCCTTCGGCCCCTCGGCCACCCTTCGACCGGGCCGCCCCGCCCCCGGGAACGCAAAGACCCCTCGCGCACCCGCCAGAGCCCTCCTACCCTTGCTGCCTTCCGGCCCTGGGGGGGTTCAGAGAGATGACGCCACACGAGGGGCTGCCCCCAACAGTACCCGATCCCCGCCCTCCACCTCCACCACCCCGATCCGCAGGTCACGCCCCTCCCCCACCTACGAGATACGTGGTCGCGAGCACCCCTGAACATGTACTAAGCTCTCCCACGGAGGATTCGCCTAGAGGCCTAGGGCGCACGCTTGGAAAGCGTGTTGGGAGCAATCCCTCACGAGTTCGAATCTCGTATCCTCCGCCGGCAGAAGGCCCGGACCGCACAGCGGTCCGGGCCTTCGTCGTTTCGCGATCTCGACCTCCGCAGCAGTTGGCCCGCCCGCCTCAGTTGCCGGCGCCCAGCCGCCGGGCCAGCACTCGGCCGCGTTCGGCCTGCACCGCTCCGGCCTTCCCAGCCGCGTAGCGGAGCAGGCCGAACGGCGCGTGCAGCTGCAGCGTGTCGACCACCATAGACCCACCGCCGTCCCGGGCGGTGACGGCGAAGCGGTAGTCCATCCGCACGCCACCAGGGCTGACCACCTCGCCACTGACCGTCGCCTCGCCCGGCAGCCGGGCGCTCTCGGTGCGCAGGGTGACCTGGATGACGTTGTCGTGGCTGACCAGTCCGAGGAACCGAAACCGCTCGACGGCCGCGTAGTGCGTCACCCCGCCCTCGCACCGCACGTCCCGCACGTCCACGAGCAGCGGGGAGAGACCGATGTAGTTCTCGGGCTCCGCAAGATGTGAGAGCACAGCGGCGGGGGTCGCCGCAATGTCGTAGCTGCGGCTCAGTTCGGTGCTGGGCACGTCCAACTCCCCCTGTCCGGTCCGGATCCGGTCATCGTCGCGGACCGGGAACGATCGGTGGATGATCGCACCATCCCGCCGGCTCCGCCAGGCCATCGCGGAAAGCTCCTCGACACGGGCCGGATCAGGGGGCTCAGCGGAAGCGCATTGGGGACACCCCCTCACGAGTTCGAATCTCGTATCCTCCGCCGGCTCAACCGATGGCCCGGACCGCATCGCGGTCCGGGCCATCGTCGTCCTCCGTCTCGGTCGGCCCCGCCCCGCCAAGGTCGGCATGGTCAGTGTGCGGACGCCAGAAGTCGTCGCACCGCCGTCGGCGTGTGGCCCAGGTACTGGCGCATGGTCCGGGTCATATGAGCCTGGTCGGCATAACCGAGGTCGGCGGCGAGGGTACTGAGGCTCTGTTCGCCGACCTCCAGGCGGTCGAGGGCCCTGCCGATACGGACGCGGTGGCGGTAGCGGGTCACCGACACACCAAGCTCACGCGGGAACGCCCGGCTCAGCCGGTAGGGAGAGACACCGAGCAACTCGGCCAAGGAGAACAGCGTGTCCGAGGCCGGGTCTCCTTCGGTGATCGCCTCGCGGGCCGCTGCCACGAGGTCCCGGTCGTGTCGGGCGCACGCTTCGGCGATCGGTGTTCGTCCGGTCGTGATCCGGCCGATGGCGGTCGACAGGAGAGCCAGCAGTTCCTCGGAGAGCGCGAAGTCGACATCTCCCGACTCAGCAGCGGCGAGGAGGCGACGGTGAGCCAGGTCCAGACGCGGGTCGACGTAAACCGTCCGCGCGGCCTGCCCCGCGACGTCCCCGGTCAGGGAGCTCCACAGCTTCGGCGTCACGCTGATCGCCGTACAGAGATCACCGCCGACGGGGTGGGCGAAGCTCTCCTCCTCGGCCGGGGCTCCCACATAGGCCAGGGTCGCGTCGATGTCGGCGGGCACGCCGGCCGCCATCCTGCGGAACCGTCCGCGACGCACGAGCACCACGCGGTAGTCGTCGCGAACTTCCGGTGCCGACCAGCGAGTGTGGTCGTCGCGGCAGGCCACCGCGCTGATGTCGAAGTCGGGACGAGTGGCGACGGGAACGGCGGTGAGCACCCTTCGAACGCTACGCGGCCGGTCTGACAGCCGCGCAAGGATGTTCAAGACGGGGGCCTGTCGCGGGGAGCACGCTGGCGGGGTGCGAGGGCCGTTCCCTTCGCGCCTCGTCCAACACCGACACTCAGGAGTTGTCAGGATGCCTGCTCTCAAGCAGCTCGGCACGGTCGTCATCGAATGCGCTGATCCGGCCGCGCTCGCCGCGTTCTACCAGAAGGCCACCGGGTGGGAGATCGCCTACAGCGACCAGGACTTCGCGTCCCTGGGCGACGGCACCCCGGTCCAGCTCGCCTTCGTCCGCGTCGAGGGCCACCAGGCGCCGGGCTGGCCCGACGGCGCCACGTACATGCACCTCGACTTCACCGTCACCGACCTGGACGGCGCGACCGAGGAACTGCTCGGCATCGGAGCTTCCCGCCCCGTGTTCCAGCCGGGCGACGGCCAGTGGATCGTCCTCACCGACCCCGAGGGCCACCCGTTCTGTCTCACCGCCGACACCACCGGCAACTGAGCACCCCCACAGCGAGGAGACCCACCCATGGCGTCCATCCACCGCGACGTCCTGATCGACGACACTCCCGAGAACGTCTGGGCCGCTGTCCGCGACTTCGGTGAGGTCCACAAACGCCTCGCGCCGGGCTTTGTCACCGGCACCCGCGTCGAGGGCGACATCAGGATCGTGACCTTCGCGAGCGGCACCGTGGTGCACGAGCTGATCGTCGACATCGACGACGAGGCCCGGCGCATCGCCTACTCGGTGATCGGCGGCTCCCTGAAGGCCAAGCACCACCACGCGTCCATGCAGGTCATCAGCGACACCGAGAACCGCAGTCGCTTCGTCTGGATCATCGACGTGACACCGGACAGCCTCGGGGAGCCCATCGCCGAAATGGTCGACCAGGGTATCCGCGTGATCAAGCGCACCCTGGATCGAGAAGCCACCCCGGCCCACTGATCAGCAGGCCGCCGACACTCGGGCATGGTTGCAGTTTCGGTTGCATTCACCCTCGTACAGCAGTGTCCGAATCCTGCCGAACGAGCCACTCCGCCGCAGGTCAGGGCCTGCACGGCCTCCCCCGGACAGCCGGACGAACAATTGGAAAGCGCGTTGGGGGCAATCCCTCACGAGTTCGAATCTCGTATCCTCCGCCGGCAGAGGGCCCGGACCGCTCAGCGGCCCGGGCCTTCGTCGTGTGTGGCCTCGGTTCCGGTCCCCGGTCGGTCCGGCCGCATTCCGGCCGGGCAGCGGGGTGCACCGGCTGCTTCACGGGGTCGGTGCGACGGCGAGCAGGCCGGTGGCGCGGTCCGCGGTGAGGACGCCGAGGATGTAGCCGTCCTCGTCGACGACGGGCCAGACCGCCAGGTGCTTGATCTGCATCGCGATCGCGGCCAGGGCCAGACCCATGGTCGGCCAGGCGAACGGACCGCGCTGGTGCGAGGTGGCGCTGATCGCGGTCCGCTCGGTGCACAAGGGGAGGTCCAGGGACGGGTGGAGCCCGGTCCGGGTGACCAGCCCCTCGCACCGGCCGTCGTGGTCGCGGACGAGCAGGTACTCGATGTCGGCGCCGCGGAAGATGGCGTTGGCCTGGTCGACGGTGTTGTCGTCGGCTATCTGGTAGTCGCAGGGCTCCATGGCGTCGGCGACCGTGAGGCCGTGGCCGGGCCGTACGAGCTGGGGGGAGTGAGTGGTCACGGCGTTCACCGGTCCCGTCTCCGGCCGGCCGCCGGAGCGGAGCCTGCCGGACTGTCCTTCACCCAGAACGAAGCCGGAACGGGTGCCGGAATCGGAATGCCCTGGATGTCTTTGAGACTACTCCCGTGGTGGGCGGCCCAGTGAAGACTTTGCGGAGTAGCGTGGGAGACAACCGAGGACATTCCGCACACCGGCATCAGCGTCGACGTCGCCCTGGGTGATGACGGGTCCCTCATGGACCGGACGGGCGGCCTCGGATGATGCCGATCCCCCTCCCCAACCCTTCCTCCACCGGGCCGTGGTCGGTGCCCGGCAGCCCGCTGCTGCCGCGGCTGGAACTGGAGCCGACGATGTCGCGGGAGGGCGTCTTCGACGGTGCCTGGTGGCCCCGCTCGAACCACGTCGCCACCGAGCTGCCCGATCTGATCACCGCACTCGGCGCCCACTTCGGGCGCATCGTCCGGGTCGGTCTCGACACTTCGGCGTGGGACGTCGTGCCCCGGTCCGTCGCGGCGAACGGCCTGGTGATCAGGATCAACTGGTTCGCCGGCAGCGACGCGACGATCAGCGTCACCCGGGGCTTCCAGGACCACTTCCTGCTCCTGGTGGTACCGCCCGGCACCGCCCCCGCGACGGCCGCCTCGGCGATGGCCGGCGCCTCCGCGACCGGGAACCACACCCCGGCGGTGGAACTCCTGCTCGGCTGAGCGCTCCGGCACCGCCTCCCGGACCTCCGGCGCGAAGCGGCCGTGACCGCTCGTCCGGGCGGGCGACCAGGCCGGGACGGACCGATGATGGAAGTCCAGGGTGCGCGACGTTCGAGAGCGGCGTATGGCTGTTTGGCATGTCCGGGACTTCACGCCGGACGACCTCGAAGCGATGGTCCGGCTCGATGCCGAGAGCTCCACCACCGGTCGCCCCGCCGTCTTCCGCCTCGCCGACGTGGTCGCGGCGCTGCAGGCACGGGATCCGAGCGTCGTCGTGGTGGCCGACGGACATCTCGTGGGCGCGGCGGTGGGCCGGGTGGACGGGGAGCGGGCATGGGTGCTGCGCATCGCCCTGCACCCCGCCTGGCGCAACCTCGGCATCGGCACCGCCCTGCTGTCCGCGTTGGAGCACCGTCTGCGGGACGCCGGCGCCAGGATCGTCGCAGCGCTGCTGCCCGATGACGAGACCGGCGCCACCGCACTGGTCAACTCCGGATTCCGCCCCCATCGGGGGCTCACGTACTTCGAGAAGTCCGAGGCCGTCAGCGCCGAGGGCGCGACGGTCCTGGCGATGCTGGGCGCGGTCATGCCCGAAGCCCGTCTCTGGGAGCGGCTCACGGGCATGGCCGACGAGAAGCGGCTCATCGAACGACGCCTGGTGCTGCCCCTGGCCAACCCCGAGCTGGCGGACGCCCACGGGGTGGAACCGCCCCGCGCGGTCGTGCTGTTCGGCCCGCCGGGCACGGGCAAGAGCACGTTCGCCAAGGCCGTGGCCGGTCGGCTCGGCTGGCCGTTCGTCGAGATCTTCCCCTCCCGGCTCGCGTCCGGGGACGGGCTGGCCAGCGGACTCGGCCGCCGTTTCGAGGAGGTGGCGCAGCTCGACCACGTTCTGCTCTTCATCGACGAGGTCGAGGAGGTCGCCGGTACGCGCAGCCACGCCGACCCCGCGTCGGTCGGCGTGGCCAACGAACTCCTCAAGTCGATCGTGCGGTTCCGTGACCGCGACGGCCGGCTCCTCGTCTGTGCCACCAACTCGGTGGCCGCCCTGGACCCGGCGTTCCTGCGCCACGGCCGGTTCGACTACGTCCTGCCGGTCGGGCCGCCCGACTCCGCGGCCCGCGTCGCGCTGTGGGCCGGCTACACGGCGAAATCGGGTACCGCCGCCGACACCGCGGTCCTCGCCGGAGCCAGCGAGGGCTTCACTCCGGCCGACATCAGGCAGGTCGCCATGGCGGTCGCCCAGAGCACGTTCGAACGCACGCTGGACACCGGGGAGCGGACCCAGCCCAGCACCCAGGACTATCTGGACGCCATCCACCGCACCCGTCCGACCGTTTCCGAGGAGATGGCCCAGGAGTTCGCCGACCAGGCGGCCCGCTACGGGCGTGTCTGAGCGGGCCGGGCGGAGCACAGACCCACCGTGGTTGCGGTTGTCTCCGCCGCCGCCCGGTTCGAAGGCCCGCTTCGAAGGCCCGGACCGTTTCGCCGGACCGGGCCCTCGCCGCCATCAGCTCCCGGTCGGCGCCTCCTTGATCCGGTCGACGATCGCACGCGTCATCACGGCCTGGGTGAACACCACCGTGCCGGGCTTGATCAGGCCGTTCTCGCCGGACTCCCCCTCGACCTGGACGCTGCGCTCGCCGAGGAACGCGAGGGTCGTGCTGTCGAAGATCCATTCGGTGCGCAGGCCGGAGGTGTCGTCCAGGCGGGCGACCGCGACCCCGTGCCGGCCGACGGCGTCGACCGCGTCGTCCACCGTGACCACGCCGGGGATCTTCGCCGCGGCCTTGTAGAGCGCGACCGTGAGGGCGGCCGGCGGGTAGCTCCCGCCCAGGAGGTCGCCGATGGTGGTGAACGCCTCCTGGTCGGGGGTGCGGCCCTTGCCCCGGGTCTCCTCGTAGATCTTCCGCAGCAGTGCGTCCGGGTCGGTGGGCAGGGTTGCGAGGTAGTTGTACGTGGGCGCGTTGAGGTTCGCCGTCGGGGCCTGGCCCGTCTCGGTGGGCCCTGCCAGGGTGATGCCCTCGGGGCCGGTGACACCGCGCTCGATCAGCCAGCCCTTGGTGCCGTCCGGGGAGCTCCAGGTCTCGCGCTGGTGCAGCTCGTCGCTGACCAGGGTGCTCTTGCCGTGGTCGGTCCGCACGTGGGTGCCAGCCGACTTCGAGCCGATGTAGACGAACTGGTTCTCGCGCACCGGCGACGGGCCCGGGACGGCCGCGCTGGCCAGGGAGATGCGGTCGAGGAGCTGCGGGGCGCCCTTGGGGTCGGCGACGCCGATCCGGGTGGTCAGCAGCGGGCCGGTGGCGAGGCCGGAGCCGTGGTCCGTGGCGTCCCCGGGGCCGAGGAGGTGGACGCCGGTCCCGATCGTGGCGGCCAGGACGCAGGCGGCCGCGGGCAGGAGGACGGCGCGACGCAGGAACGGGCTGCGCGGCCTCGTGGTGCGGGCCGGGCGCGCGGGGGCGGCGGTCCGGAGGTCTTCGTGGATCCGGGTCATGAGGCGCTCCTTGTGGAACTGGTGGCGGCCCGCCGGCAGTTCCCGCTCCACGGACGGCAGGAGGTGCTCGGTCTCCTCCCACTCGGCCGGGTGGGGCTGGGAAAGGTTGGCGTTCATCGGATTCCTTCCTGTGCGGGCCGGACCGCGTTCGCACGGTCGCCATGTGTCTGTCGGGGCCGACCGGCGGGTTCCCGTCTGTTCCTCTTCAGTTCCGCGTCGGCGAGCTTGCGCAGCTTCGTGCGGGCGCGGGACAACCGGGAGCGGACGGTGCCGACCGGGACGCCGAGGACCTGGGCGGCCTGGACGTACTCCAGGCCCTCCCACAGGCACAGGACGAGGACTTCGCGCTCGGGGCGCCGCAGCACGCTCAGCTGTGCCAGCGTGACCGCGATGCGCTGCCGGTCGTCGAGCCGGCCGGCCACCTCGTCGGCGTGGTCGGGGACGGCTGCCGGCGCCGCCACGGCGGCTGCGGCCGCGGCCCGGTAGCGCCGGTTGCCGCGGCAGTGGTTGCGGGCGAGGTTGGTGGCGACGCCCAGCAGCCACGGCCGGAGCGAGCCGCCCTCGGGCTCCACCGTGCCGCGCAGCCGCCACGCCTCCATGAAGGTCGCCGACATGACGTCCTCCGCGACGGACCAGTCGCCGGTCAGCCGGAAGACGTGGTTGTAGACGGTGCGGGCGTAGCTGTCGAAGAGCTCCGCGAAGGCGTCGGGATTCCCGGCCCGCACCCGGGATCGCATCTCTGTGGTCACTCCTGTCGGCTGTCCGGCATCACGGGGCGGGTTCCCGTGACGCGCGCCACAGTCGGCCCTCCGGGCAGGAACCGGACTACCGGATCTGCTCGGCCGCCCACTCGGCCCACTCGCGGCGCATCGCGTTGAACCGGAGGCCGTACTCCAGGGCGATCCGGCCGTAGACGGAGAGCTGGTCGCCGCCCCAGTCGATGGAGTCGGCCAGTGCGCGCAGCTCCTCGTTCCCCCGGTCGGACAGCTCGGCCAGTCCGGTGAGGTAGGCCCGCGACTGCTCGGGGGTGAGCACGCCGAGGAAGAAGACCCTCAGCAGGATGTCGCTGCGGGTGTTGCGCTGCGGGGTGGTCTCGGTCAGCCAGTGCCGCAGCTCTGCCAGCCCTTCGGCGGTGAGGGTGTACTCCTTCCGCCCGCGCGGGCCCTCCGCCGTGACGCTGATCAGTCCGGCGTCGGCGAGCCTGGACAGCTCCGTGTAGATCTGGCTCTGGGTGGCGGGCCAGACGTCGGCCAACGAGGTGTCGAAGCTCTTGAGCAGGTCGTACCCACTGGCCGGGCGATCGGACAGCAGTCCGAGGAGGGCGTATCGGAGACTCATGCGGACCACCTTACCTTCCACTGTTGACATGTCACTCATGCAATGTACAGTTCAGACCTGTCAGACTTGGAACGTTGAGGGGGACTTCCGAATGTCGTACGTGCGCACCTTCCTTCCGTGGATCGTCTTCGCGGTGCTTCCGTCCGGGCAGTGGCAGTGGGCCTCGCTGGCCGCGCTGGTGGTGGCGGTGGCGCTGATCGCCCAGCAGCGCCGGGCCGGGGCCGGCTTCGACGCCCTGATCATCGAGCTGGGCTCGGCGGCCTACTTCGCGGCCCTGGCGGCGGTCGCCTTCGCCGACCCGCAGTCGGGCGTGCACGACTACTCGGCGGCCCTGTCCTCGGCCACCCTGGCCCTGATCGCCGGGGTCTCACTGCTCATCGGCAAGCCGTTCACCCTGGGCATCGCCAAGCGCACCACGCCCCAGGAGGTCTGGGGGCTCAAGCCGTTCATCCGGACCAACGTCGTCATCACCGCCGTCTGGACGGCGGCCTTCGCCGCCACGGCCGCCGTGCTGGCGGCGTTCGCCCACGCCGGCCAGGGCCACTCGACGGCCGCGACGCTCACGCAGGTCGCCGGCTTCGCCCTCCCGATGGTGTTCACCGTCCGCTACGTCGCCGCCGTGCAGGCGAAGGCCGGCCTGAGCTGACCCCCGGCCCGCAGGCCGGCCACACCGGCCACCCCGCCCCGACCACCCCGCCCACGCCCGGCCCGGCCCCGACAGTCACGGCCCAGCGCTCACGGCCCCGGCGGTCAGTCCCCCAGCGAGCGGACCGCGCCGGCCAGGCGGCGGGCGGCCTCGGTGAGCTCCGCGGGGTCGGCGGCCGCCGCGAAGCCGAGGCGCAGGTGGGCACTGGGCGGCTCGGCCGGGAAGTAGCGGTGGCCGACGTTGACCGACACCCCGTGCGCCCCGGCCGCATCGGCGACCGCGGCGTCGGTGACGGCGCGGTCGGTGAGGGCCGGCGGCAGCCGCAGCCACAGGTGGAGTCCGCCGGCCGGGCTGTCGGCGAGCGGCCAGTCGGCGAGTTCGCGGGCCAGCGCGTCCTCCAGGGCCGTGCGGCGGTCGCGCAGGGCGGTGGCCAGCGTCCGCAGGTGGCGGTCCCAGGCGGGCGTGCTGAGCAGTTCGACGGCCGCCTCCTGGAGCGGGCGGGCGATGAAGAAGTCGTCCACCCGCCGCATCGCCTGGAGCCGGCGCATGACCGGGCCGCGGGCGACCAGCGCGCCGATCCGCAGGCTGGGCGAGGCCGGTTTGGTGAGCGAGGTCAGGTGGACCACCGTGCCGTCGCGGTCGTCGGCCACCAGCGGGCGCGGTACCGGCCGGCCGTGGCCGAGGTGGCGGGCGAAGTCGTCCTCGATCAGGAACGCCCCGGCGGCGCGGGTCACGTCGACGACCTGGCGGCGGCGCTCCGGCGCGAGCACGGTGCCGGTCGGGTTGTGGAAGGTCGGCTGGCAGTAGAGCAGTCGCGCCCCGGTCATCGCGAAGGCGTCGGCCAGCAGATCGGGGCGGATGCCGTCGTCGTCGATCGGCACGGGCACCGGCCGCAGGCCTGCCGCGCGGGCGGCGGCGAGCGCCCCGGGATAGGTGGGCGACTCGACGAGCACCGGGCTGCCGGGTGCGGCGACGGCGCGGAACAGCATCGACAGCGCCGCCTGGCCGCCGCCCGTGACCAGCACGTCCTCGGGACCCACGCCGCCGCCCACCTGCCGGGCGAAGATCGCACGCAGCGGCGCCAGGCCTGCGGCGGGGGCGCGGTGCCAGGCGTCGGGCCTGCGGGCGGCGCGGGCCAGGGCCGCACCGAGCGCCCGGGTGGGCTGGAGGTTCTCGTGCAGGTAGCCACCGGAGAGCGCGATGGTTCCGGCGGGCAGGGGTCCTGACGGCCCGTCCGTCTCGGCCGACGCGGCGTCGTGGTCGGCGCCCGGGTCGCGCTCCCGTCCGGCCAGGGCGACCGCCTGCCAGGAAGTGTCCGGAGCGCCCTCCCCATGCCTGGCCCGGCGGGCGGCGACGTAGGTGCCACTGCCGGGCCGGGTGACCACCGCACCCTCGGCGGCCAGCAGGGCGATCGCGCGGGACACGGTGACCGGACCGACGCCGTGACGGGTGATCAGGTCGCGGCTGCTGGGCAGCCGGTCGCCGGGAGCGAGCGCGGCGATCTCCGCGCGGAGGATCGTCACCAGCGCGCCAGTACTGCTACTGTCAGACATGAAGATACAGGATAGCGCTTCTGAGTCAGCGTCGGAACCGCTTCTCGACCTCGCCGCCCTCCGCGCCGACACCCCCGGCTGCGATTCGGTGATCCACTTCAACAACGCCGGCTGCGGTCTGATGGCCCGTCCGGTGCTGGGCGCGATGCTCGACCACCTGCGCCTGGAGGCCGCCATCGGCGGCTACGAGGCCTCCGCCGCCCGGGCCGCCGAGGTGGCCGACTTCCACGCTGCGACCGCCGAACTCGTCCACACCCGCCCCGGCAACATCGCCTTCGCCGGCAGCGCCACCCACGCCTACTCCAAGGCACTGTCCGCGATCGACTTCCGGCCGGGCGACGTCGTCCTCACCACCCGCAACGACTTCATCTCCAACCAGATCGCCTTCCTCGCCCTCCGCCGGCGTCACGGCGTCGAGATCGTGCACGCCCCCGACCACCCGGACGGCAGCGGCGTCGACGTCGCGGCGATGGCCGCGCTGATGCGCGCCCGCCGCCCGCGCCTGGTCGCCGCCACGCACGTGCCGACCAACTCCGGCCTGGTCCAGCCGGTGGCGGAGATCGGCCGCCACTGCCGCGAACTCGACCTGCTGTACCTCGTCGACGCCTGCCAGTCGGTCGGCCAGCTCGATGTCGACGTCGAGCGGATCGGCTGCGACCTGCTCACCGCCACGTGCCGCAAGTTCCTTCGCGGGCCGCGCGGTTCGGGCTTCCTCTACGTCTCGGACCGGGTGCTCGCGGCCGGCTACGAGCCGCTCTTCATCGACATGTACGGCGCCCGCTGGACCGGGCCGGAGAGCTACCGGCCGGTGGACACGGCGGCCCGCTTCGAGGAGTGGGAGTTCCCGTACGCCACCGTCCTCGGCAGCGCCGCCGCCGTCCGCTACGCCCTGCGGGTCGGCATCGGACCGGTCGCCCGGCGCACCCCGGCGCTGGCGGCGCGGCTGCGCGAACAGCTGGCCGGCGTTCCCGGGGTGCGGCTGCTCGACGGCGGCCCGGCACCGGCCGCCCTGGTCACCTTCGCGATCGAGGGGTGGCGGCCGCAGCCGTTCAAGGCCGCGATGGACGCGCGCGGCATCAACTCCGCGCTCAGCTTCCGGGAGTTCGCGCACTTCGACTTCGCCGACAAGGACGTGGAGTGGTGCCTGCGGCTGTCGCCGCACTACTACAACACCGAGGACGAGGTCGACGCCGTCGCCGCGACCGTCGCCGAGCTGGCGGGGAGCGCCCGATGACCGACGCTCCGGCCGGGTCCGACGCCGGCGGCACCGCGCCGCCGCCGGCACCCGCCGCTGCCGGTGCCGCGGCAGTGGCGGAGCCGGAAAGCCTCTGGCGCAACCGCGACTTCCTGACGTTCTGGCTCGGCGAGACGGTGTCGCTGCTCGGCACCCAGATCACCAACCTCGCCCTGCCGCTGACCGCGATCCGCGCCTTCCACGCCACCGACGAGCAGGTCGGCCTGCTCCGCTTCCTCCAGCTCGTGCCGTACCTCGGACTGGCCCTGCTGATCGGGGTCTGGACGGACCGGGTACGGCGCCGGCCCGTCATGCTGGGCGCCAACCTCGTCCGGCTGGTGCTGCTCTCACTGGTCCCGCTGCTCTACTGGTGGGACGCCCTCGACCTGCCCGTCCTGCTGGTGATCGCCTGCGCCGTCGGCGTCGCGTCCGTGGTCTTCGACGTGAGCTGGATGTCGTACGTGCCGGTGCTGGTCCGCGACCCCGGGCACTACGTCGAGGCGAGTGCCAGGATGGGCACCAGCTCCTCCGCCGCCGACGTGGCCGGTCCCGGGCTCGCGGGCGTCCTGGTGTCGGCGCTCACCGCCCCGGTGGCCCTGGTCGTGGACGCCTGCTCGTACGCGGTGTCCGTCGTCTCGCTGCTGCTGATCCGCACCCCCGAGCCGCGCCCCGAGCCCGTGGCCGAGCGACACCTGCTGCGCGAACTCCGGGACGGGCTGGGGTGGGTCATGGGCAGCGGGGTGCTGCGGGCCCTGGCGCTCATCGGCTTCTGCTGCAACTTCTCCATGGTCACCGTGTGGACGATGTTCCTCCTCCACGGCACCAGCGACCTCCACCTCACCTCGACCACGCTCGGGGCGGTCTTCGCGACCGCCTCGGTCGGCGGGTTGATCGGCGCGCTGGTCTCCCGCAGGGTCATCGCGCGGTTCCCGACCGGCCGCGTCTACCTGGTGGCCCAGTCGGCGCTGCTGCTCGGGCCCACCCTCATCACCCTGGCCGCCGGGCCCCGGCCGGTGATGGTCTCGATGTTCGTGCTGTCCTTCTTCACCACCTACCTGGGCCTCGGCGTGGCGGGCGTGGTCATCGTCAGTCTGCGCCAGGCGCTGACCCCGCAGTCGATGATGGGGCGGATGACGGCGGCCTTCCGGACGCTGCTGTTCGGCGGCGGCGCCCTCGGCGGGCTCTTTGCCGGCCTGCTCGCCGGCCGGATCGGCGCCGAAGGCGCACTGAGGGTGGCGGCGGCCGGCTCCGCCCTCGTCGTGATCGGACTGGTCGTCTCCCCGGTGAGCCGGCTGAGGAGCATGCCCCTGGCCCCGCCCGAGGAGCCCCGGGCCGCCGACGCCGGCCGGTGACCGCGGGCGGCGCACACCGCCGTCCGCGGGGTACCGCAGGACCGCCGGAGTCGCCGAGCGCCGCCGGGCGTCGTCGGGCCCGGCGCACACCGCCGCCCGCGGTACGGCGGGCACCTGCGGCGACGCGGCGTCCGTTGCGTAGGCTGGCGGCGAGCCCCGAGGAGATGCGCCATGCCCGTCCGCCCCAGCCTCCTGTTCGTGACCGATCTCGGCTACCAGGCCCGGGGGCGGCGCTACTGCGACGAGGACGTCTTCCTGACCTCCCGGCTGCGCGAGGACTTCGACCTCGCGCTGTGCCACCCGCTGGACGCCGCCGCGCTGATGGACGGCTTCGACGCGGTCGTGGTCCGCAACAGCGGCCCGGTGCTGCACTACCAGCGGGAGTACGACGCCTTCCACGACCGGGCCGTGGCCCGCGGCACCCGGGTCTACAACCCGCTCTCGGGCCGCGGCGACATGGCCGGCAAGCAGTACCTGCTGGACCTGACCGCCGCCGGGTACCCGGTCATACCCACCGTCGACCGGCCGCAGGACGTGCACCTGCTGCCCGAGGCCGCCGAGTACGTGGTCAAGCCCAGGACGGGCGCGGACTCCATCGGCCTCGCCTTCGTGCCCCGGAGCGCGCTGGACGACCTGGTCGACGACGGCGGCCTCGGGCACGACGACGTCCTCGGGCACGACGGCGCCCTCGCCCACGAAGGCATCCTCGTCCAGCCTCGGATCGACTTCCGGTACGAGGTGTCGTTCTACTACGTCGACGACTCCTTCCAGTACGCCCTCCACGCCCCCGACCCCGCCCGGCGCTGGGTCCTCGAACCCTACGAGCCGAGCGGGGACGACCTGGCCTTCGCCCGCCGCTTCATCGACTGGAACACGCTCGACCACGGCATCCAGCGCGTGGACGCCTGCCGGACGCGGGAGGGCGGGCTGCTCCTGGTCGAGCTGGAGGACCTCAACCCCTACCTGTCGCTGGACCTCGTCCCCGAGCCCACCCGCGACGCCTTCGTGGCCGCCATGACGGACTCGCTCCGCCGCTTCCTGGCCGGCTGACCCGCCGTCCGGCCGGACGTCAGGCGTCTCGGAGTCCGCCGCCTCCGAGGCCTTCAGCCGCCTGCCGAGGAGGATGA
Organism: Kitasatospora sp. NPDC056181; assembly: GCF_042266225.1. Classification (NCBI taxonomy): domain Bacteria; kingdom Bacillati; phylum Actinomycetota; class Actinomycetes; order Kitasatosporales; family Streptomycetaceae; genus Kitasatospora; species Kitasatospora sp. NPDC056181. The sequence continues at coordinate 52,744 of NZ_JBHJUK010000032.1, read as the reverse complement.
GCAGCTGGACGAGGCTCGGACCTGTGCCGGGGATCAAGGTAGGGGCGAACGCCCTTCCTGGACAGAGCAATTGGAGGATCCGATTCGACCGCCCCGACACGGCGGGAGAAGCCGGCCCGGGTGGGCCCGAGCGGCTCAGCCGGCCCGGCGGCCAGGCGGCCCGAGCGGCTCAGGCGGCGCGGGTGTCGCGTCGGTAGCCGCCGGGGGCCTGGCCGAACTCGCGCTTGAAGGCCTTGGCGAAGGCGTACTCGGAGCCGTAGCCGGCCCGGGTGGCGATGGTGGTGAGCGGCGCCTCGGACTCGCGGAGCAGCCGGGCGGCGGTGGTCAGGCGCCAGCGGGTGAGGTAGGCCATGGGCGGCTCCCCGACGAGGGCGGTGAAGCGGCGGGCGAAGGCGGCCCGGGAGAGGCCGACCCGGCTCGCCAGCGACTCGACGGTCCACGGGGTCGAGGGGGTCTCGTGGATGGCGGCGAGGGCCGGGGCGACGGCGCAGTCGCTGAGGGCGGCGGCCCAGCCGGCCGCGGCCACGGCGGGCTGGTCCTCGAACCAGGCCCGCAGGATGTACAGGAGCAGTGAGTCGATCAGGGCGGGGACGATGCCCGTCGAGCCGAGCCGGGGGTTCTCCAGTTCGGCGCCGAGGAGTTGGACGGCCGCGGTGAGCTCGGGGTGCCGGCCCTGGCCGGTGGACAGGTGGACGACCTCGGGCAGTTGGCGGAGCATCGGGTGCGGGCGGCCCTGGTCCAGGTGGTAGTTGCCGCAGAGGAGGCTGGTCCGGGGGCCGTCGCCGCCGAGGGTGACCGTGCCGATCGGCGTGCTCGGCCGGTACTGGTCGGGCCGTTCCGGTGCGGCCGGGGTGCTGGGGTGGTCGGCGAGGATGTGGCCGCGGCCGTCGCGCAGGAAGACGACGTCGCCGGGGCTGAGGGCGATCGGCTCGTCGTTGCCGGCGCACTCCAGCGGGATCAGCCAGCAGGTGCCGTGCAGCACCACGTGGAAGCCGGCGCCGGCGACCGGGGGCAGGCGCAGGCCCCAGGGGGCGCGCCCCTCGGTGCGGACGGACGTGGGGTTCCCGGTCCGCATCGAGCCCAGTGCCTCGGTCAGGATGTCCATGGTCCGCCCCCGTTCGCCGTGTTCCGTCCCCACCCTAAGGTCCGTCTTTGAAGACGGACCTTGGGGCCGGGCCTCGCATGTCCGCCCGCGTGGTCCGGTGCCGGAAGGGCCCACCCCCGTCGGGCCCCTCCGGCACCTCCCCCCTCCCCCGTCCGTCACCGTCCCGCTCAGGCAACGGTGAGGACGACCTTGCCCTGGACCCGGCCGGAGCCGACCAGCTCGTGGGCCTTGCCCGCGTCGGCGAGCGGGAAGGTCTCGGCGACGTGCGGGCGGATCCGGCCGGCGTCGACGAGGGCGGCGATCGCCTCCAGCGACGCGTAGTCGGGCTCGACCGAGACGCCCGCGAACCGCCGCCCGGCCGCCTCGATCCGGGCCGCCAGCTCCTGGTTCCAGTGCTCCATGATGCTGACCAGGGTGCCGCCGGGCCGCAGCACCGACAGCGCACGGGTGCCCTCGGAGGACGAGTCGAAGACGACGTCGACGTCGCGCACCACCTCGGTGTAGTCGGTGGTCCGGTAGTCGATGACCTCGTCGGCGCCGAGGCCGCGCACGAACTCGTGCTTGGGCTCGCTGGCGAGGGCGATCACGTGGGCGCCGCGGGCCTTCGCGATCTGGACCGCGTAGTGGCCGACGCCGCCGGCCGCGCGGTGCACCAGCACCCGCTGCCCCTCGGACAGTTGCGCCGCGTCGACCAGGCCCTGCCAGGCGGTGAGGGCGGAGAGCGGAAGGGCGGCGGCCTGCACGTGGTCGAGCGTGGCGGGCTTGCGGGCCACCTGCCGGGACGGCACCGCGACGTAGTCGGCGTAGCCGGTGGCGGCCCGCGGGAAGAACGGCATGCCGAACACCTCGTCGCCGACCTTGAACCTGGCCCCCGGGCCGGCCTCCTCGACCACGCCGGAGATGTCCCAGCCGACCCCGTAGGGCGGCTCGCCGAGCAGCGGGTAGGCGCCCGAACGGACTGCCACGTCAACCGGGTTGACCCCACTGGCGTGCACGCGGACGAGGACCTCTCCACCGAGGGGGGCGGGACGCTCGGTCTCGACGACCTCAAGGACCTCGGGGCCGCCGAAGGACTTCTGGATGACTGCACGCATGGGGGGGTCTTCCTTCCGGCTCGTCCGCCCGGCTGCCGGGCGGCTTGTGATGTCCTCAACTCTAGGAAGGCCGGACGAGCCGCTGAATATCCTTCAGTCTTCGAAAGATGTCCGATCGTCTTCCCCGACGAGCGCCTCGGACGGTCACGCCGGCGGGGGCTGCCGCCCCGCCCAGAGACGGGCCAGCTGGACGTGGAGGATGTCGCCGGCCTCCTGCGGCGTGAGGTGGCCGGCGAGGACGTGCACGGTGAGGCCGTCGGCGAGGGCGAGGACCGTACGGGCCTCCCGCCGCGCGTCCAGGGGTGCGTCCTCCCCGGCGGGTTCGCCGGTGCCCCGGGCCGCGCCCTCCTCGATCAGGCGGGCGAACGCGTCCTCCAGCGGTGCGTAGCCGGCCCGCAGGGTCTCGGCGAGCGGTGCGCTGACGACGGCCTGGGCGACGAAGGCGAGCCAGACCCGGGCCTCGGCGCGGTGCTGCTCGTCGAGCAGGGCGACCTCGGAGGCCGCGTGGCCGAGGGCGGTCGCGGCGGACTGCGCCGGGGTGCGGACCAGACGGGCCCGGACCCGTTCGGCGATGCGCTCGCCGACGTGGGCGAGCGCGAAGACGAGCATCTCCTCCTTGGTGCGGAAGCAGCGCTGGACGGCGCCCATCGAGATCTGCGCGCGGTCGGCGACGTCGCGCACGGTGACGCCCTCCAGCCCGCGCTCGTCGGCGAGGGCGCAGACCGCCTCGGCGATGACGCGGCGCCGTTCCTCGTGGTCCACCTGCCGGGGCATCGGCCGCCTCCTTATTCGATGCGCTCGTATCGGTTCACAGGCTACAGTGGGCGCGTTCCGATACGAGCGCATCGGTACGTGCCCGCGTACGGCAGCACGTGCCCGAGTGCGGCAGACCGGTACGCACCGGCGTACGGCGACACGCGACCGCGTACGGCAAGAGGACGACGAGAGGACGGCAGGGGCGATGCAGGACACCATCTGGACGATGACGGCCGCCGAGCAGGCGGCGGCGGTGCGCAGCGGCGAGGTCTCCGCCGTCGAAGTGGTCGACAGCCACCTGGCCCGCATCGCCGAGGTCAACCCGCAGGTGAACGCGGTCACCCAGCTCCTCGCCGACCGCGCCCGCGAGGCCGCGGCGGCGACGGACCGGCGCCGCGCGGCGGGCGGACAGCTGGGGCCGCTCGCGGGCGTGCCGTTCACGGTGAAGGAGAGCACCCCCGTCGAGGGCGTGCCGACCACCTTCGGCGTCAGGCGCTTCCGCGACCTGGTGGCACCGGCCGACGCGCTCCCGGTGGCCCGGCTCCGTGCGGCCGGGGCGATCCCGATCGGGCACAGCAACATGCCCACCCTGGTCCTGGCCGGGATGCACACCCGCAGCGAGCTGTTCGGCGACACCGCCAACCCGTGGGACGCCGGCCGCACCCCGGGCGGGTCGAGCGGTGGCGACGCGGTGGCCGTCGCCACCGGTATGGCCGCGCTCGGGCTGGGCAACGACTCCGGCGGATCGGTCCGCATCCCGGCCCAGTTCTGCGGCGTGACGGCGCTGAAGCCGTCCACCGGGCGGTTCCCGGCCGATCGCCGCGTCATCGGCCCGGACGACCCCGGGCCGGCCACCCAGTTCCTGGTCACCGACGGCCCGTTGGCCCGGAGCGTGGACGATCTGCGGCTCGCCTACGAGGTGCTGGCGGGCAGCGATCCGCGTGACCCGTGGGCCGTCCCGGTGCCCGTCCGCGGCGCACGGCTCCCCGGGCCGGTGAAGGTCGCGGTGGTCGCCGACCCCGGCGGCCACGGCGTCCACCCGGCGGTCCGCGCCGCCGTCGGGACCGCCGCCGAGGCGCTGCGCGACGCGGGCTACGACGTGCGCGAGGTGCCGGACGTGCCGCGGCTGGACGAGGCGCTGGAGGCGTACGACCGGATCACCGTCACCGAGTTCGCACCGAACTGGCCGGCCGTACGCGGGCTGCTCGGCGAGGGCGGGGACCGCTTCATCGGGATGGTGATGGAGCGGGTGCGGCCGGCCACCTCCGACGAGCTCGTGAGGCTGATGGGGACGTGGCTGGACATCCGCCGTTCCTGGGCCGAATTCCTGGAGGAGTACCCGCTGTTGCTCGCTCCGGTGTTCACCGAGCCGCCCGTCGAGCCCGGCCTGGAGTCGCGCGACCGGGCCGGCCGGGACCGGGTCGCCGCGGCGATGCGCCTCTGCTCGGTGACCAGCTTCGTCGGCGTCCCCGGCGTGGCCGTCCCGACCGGGGTGGCCGACGGGCTGCCGGTCGGCGTCCAACTCGTCGGGCGCCCGTTCCGCGAGGACCTCTGCCTCGACGCGGCCCGGGCCGTCGAGGACCGGCTCGGCGTGTTCACCCCGATCGACCCGCGCACGGCCGCCTGACGCCGGGGGGCTCAGCCGCGCGGGCGGCGCGGGCATGACGGGCGGCGCGGGCGGCCCGGGCGCGACGGTCAGGGCGCGCCTCCAGGTCAGGGCGCGCCCCCGGCCCGGGCCTGCGCTCCGGGCCGGCGGGCGCGCCGCCGGGCTCAGGCCGGTTCGACCGGCTCCACCGAGGGGCGGACCCGGTGGCGGGTGGCCGCCACGGTGGCGGTGAAGGCCAGCAGCGCGAGCACGACGAGCAGGTTGCGCAGCAGGTCGTGCCCGTTGAACGGCGGCCGCCAGTAGTACGGCGGGGCCAGCATGACCGTCCAGGGCAGGACGGCCAGCGCGACCCCGGCGGCGCGGACGCGGTCGGTGCCCCGGCGGGCGAGGTTGAGCAGCAGCGCGATGCTCATCACGACGGCCGGCCAGGCGGTGGAGACGTCCAGCAGGGTGCGGTTGGCGTCCGAGAAGACGTGGTCCTCGGCCACGCCCTCGTCCGGCCAGGGCCAGAGGAAGGCGAGCGCGCCCATGGGCAGGGCGAGGGCGAGCGCGGTGGCCACCGTCTCGGTGCGGGCACGCAGGGAGAGGTCGACGCCGTCCGGCGGGGCGAGGAGCAGGACGCTGAGGAGGAGCCAGAAGCCGGCCAGGGGGAGGTACTGGAACAGCGCCAGGCTCTCGTGGGCGAAGAAGGCCGCGGCGGCCGCCGTCCGCACCAGGGTGCCCGCCAGGACCAGGAGCCGGGCCGCCCCCCAGCGGCCGCCGGCCGCGCAGAGCAGGGCGAGGATCCACGGGACGGTCTGCACCGCGCCCACGGCGACCCGCAGGGCGGGGTGGCCCTCGTCGCCGAACTTGTCGGGCAGGAAGAGCCCGAGCAGCAGGTGGACCACGGCCAGGCCCGCCCCGCCGGCCAGCAGGTACGGCGCGGCACCGGCGAGGAAGCGGCCCGCCGGGTCGCTGGAGCTGAGCCGGGTGCGCAGCCGGACGGCGTGCGCGGCGACGGTGGCCCACTCGCGCAGCACGGTGCGGCGGTCGGCGCCCTCAAGGCTCTCGGAGAGGACGGCGGCGATCTCCGCGCCGTTCGCGGCCCGGTACTTGGCGGGGTAGAGGCCGAGCAGCGGGAGGCGGGTGGGCAGGCCGAACTGCGGGGAGGACGCGCTCATGCCGCACCCCCGGCCGGCGCGAGCCGCACGAAGCCCGCCTGGAGGCCGGGCCGGCGGCCGAGGGCGAGCCTGCGCTCCGCCTCGACGACCCCGGCGCGCAGGCGCTCCGTCTCCTCGGCCAGGACGCCGCGGCCGTCCTCGGTGAGGGCGAAGGTGCGGCGCAGCCGTCCGCCCACGACCTCCTCGTGGTCGATCCGGATCAGGCCCTGCTGGAGGAGGCGGTCCAGCGCCGTGTAGAGGGTGCCGGTGAGGAGCTTGGTCCGGCCGCCGGAGATGGCCAGGACCTCCTGGACGATCGCGTAGCCGTGCCGCGGGGCGTCGGCCAGCGCGGTGAGCACGAGCCTGGTCGGCTCCTGTAGTTGACGGTTTCCCATGATCGGGAGCATAGGTCAACCATTGGGATATGTCGATGGTTTAGCTATCGGCTCTTCCGCCGGCTGCCTGCCCGTCAGGCGCGGCCCCCTGCGCCCGCTTCGATGCCACCCGCCGGGAAACGCGCCCCGGGCCCCGTCCTGACACGGCCCCGCCGGGAAACGCACCCGGGCCCCGTCCCGGCACGGCCCCGCCGGGGGTGGCGCCCTTACACCCCGTCCCGGTGCAGCCCCGCGACCTCCCCGTACGCGGGCACCGCACCCGCCATCGGCCCGGCCGCGCCATCCCGGACGGCGACCGCCGTCTGCACGGCCGCCGCCAGCGCCGCCCGGTAGAGCAGCGAGCCGAGGCTGACCCGGGCGACGCCGAGGTCCGCGAGCCGCGCCGGCGGCGGGCCCGCCGGGTTGTACAGGATGTTGAGCGGGACGGCGAGCCGCCCGGCCAGGGCCTCGATGGCCGCCGGATCGGCGAGTCCGGGGACGAACACGCCGTCCGCGCCCGCCTGTTGGTAGGCGGCGAGGCGCCGATCGGTCTCCGGGCCGGGATCGGTGACCCCCAGCCAGTGGGTGTCGGTCCGGGCGTTGACGAAGAGGTCGGGGACGGCCGCCTTCACCGCCGCGATCTTCGCGGCGTGCACGGCGACGGGCGCGAGCGTATCGTCCGCGCGGCCGTCCTCCAGGTTGATGCCGACCGCGCCAAGACTCGCCAACTCGACGGCCAGATCGGCCACTTCGGACGGATCGTCGGAGAACCCGGACTCGACGTCGACCGAGAGCAGGAACCGCCCCCGCCCGAGCCGGCGGGCGAGCCGGAGGGTCTCCCCGCGGGTGGCGGCGACGCCGTCGGGCAGACCGGCGGCCGCGGCGACGCCGAGACTGGTGGTGCCGATCGCGGCGAAGCCCTGCCCGGCGAGGGCTGCGGCGGAGGCGTGGTCCCAGGCGTTGGGGAGCAGCAGCGGCTCGCCGGGCCGGTGGTGGAGTGCGGCGAACGCAGTCACGACGCGGCCCCTTCCGCACCGGCGCGCAGGTCGCCCACCGCGTCCGCGTAGTACGCCGACTCGGCGACGTGGAAAGCGAGTTGCCGGAACGTCCAGCCCGTACCGGGTGAGTGGTCGAGCTGCTCAGGGGTGAGGGCGGCGAGGCGCCTGGCCCAGATCCGGGCGAGCCGGGTGAGGCGGCTGCGGGCCTCGTCCAGGTCGGCCGGGGTGAACGGCGCGAGATCGGCCGGGGTGGTGGCGGCGGAGGCGTGCCAGTGGTCGGGTTCGGTGGCCTCGCCGGCCAGCCGGGCCTCCAACTCGGCGAGGTGGTCGAGGAGATGGTCGGCCACCCGGCGGACCGCCTTGTGCGGGGTGTACGTCCGGCCGTCGGCGGCCACCGGGCGCCCGTCCCACTCCGTCCACGTCGCGGCGAGGGCCAGCACGTGCTCCACCGTCGCGGACACCACCGCCCCCGGGTCTCGTCCGTCGGTCACGGGGGTGTCGGCGGCCGTCGGGCCCGCCGGGTCGGAGGCGCCGTGCAGGATCCCGGCGGCGAGGGCGAGCGCGTGGGTGCGGCCGGGGCAGATCCGCGGCGGCCCCCCGAAGGTGAGCGGCGGCCGGCCGGGGGCGCCCTGCTGGGCGGCGGCGACGTCCAGAACGACCCGTGTGCCGGCCGGCAGTCGGACCGTGCCCACCACGGCGTCGCGCACGGCCAGCCGCCGCATCACCGGCACCGGCGGGTCGTGACGCAGCGTCCGGTCGAGCAGGCCCTCGCCGCCCGGCGCCTCACCCGCCGCACCGCGGCAGCCGGCCCGGCGGGCGTTCCCGACCAGTGTGGCGGTGGCGTCGCAGGCCTGGACGAGCAGCCCGATCCGGTTGGCCGCGAGCTCCTCCGGGGCCGGGCCCCCGACGTCCGCCCCGTCCACCACCGGGGCGCTCGCCCCGTCCACCACCGCGCCACCCACGGCCATCCGCGGCAGCAGCCAGGCCACCGCCGCGTCCGCCTCGGCGTCGTCCGGCGCCTCCGCGAAGTACGCCCGCGCCACCACGGAGACCGCCCGCGCGACGGCGTCCGGCTCCGCCAGCCCGAGGCCCTGCGCGAGGGCGCGGACGGCCCGCAGCCGCGCGTCCGGCTCGAACCCGGCCGCGGCGGCCACCCGCAGGGCGGCCGGGTCGAGCCGGGCGAGGTCCGCCTCGACCAGGGCGCGCCGGGCCGCGTGCTCCTCCCCCGCGCTGAACCGGGCGACGGCCGCCCGCAGCCACGCCACGCCCCCGGCGGGCCCGGAGGCGGCGGGCAGCGGCACCAGGTCGGGGTGGGCGAGGGCGTCCACGACATCGTCGTACCACGCGAAGGACGGCTCGAACGACCGCTCGGAGGACGGCTCGGAGGACGGCTCGGAGGACGGCTCGAACGACCGCTCCGGGGAAGGCTCCTGGGACCGCTCGGACGTCCCGGAGGTGCTCAAGGTGCTCGGGGTGCTCATGCCCGTCACGCTAGGCGCGGAACGTTTCGGCCCCGGCCGAACCGTGCCCGGGGCACCATGGACCCATGCCACTCGCCCAGCTCGCCGCCCTGCTCGCCGACCCGACCCGCGCCGCGTTCTGCACCGCCCTGCTGGACGGCCGGGCCTGGACCGGCGGCGAGCTGGCCCGCCACGCCGGCGTCGCGCCGTCCACGGCCAGCGAGCACCTGTCCCGGCTGATCGCCGGGGGTCTGCTGGCCGAGGAGCGGCAAGGGCGGCACCGGTACGTCCGGCTGGCGGGCCCGGAGGCGGCGGCGCTGATCGAGGACCTCACCTCCTTCGCGGAGTCGGCGCCCGCGAAGGCGCCCGCCAAGGCCCCCCGCACTCTGCGCGAGTCCACCCGGCTGAGCGCCGAGGCCCGCGCCCGCACCTGCTACGACCACCTGGCCGGCCGCCTCGGCGTGGCGGTCACCGATGCCGTGCTGGCCCGCGGCCTGGTGGCGGACGACGCCGGGCTCGCCGTCACCGGGAGCGGGCGGGAGTGGCTGGCCGCCGCCGGCATTGAGCTCCCGGCCCGGGCGGGGCGCGGCGGCGGCCGGCCGCTGGTCCGCGGCTGCCTGGACTGGACGGAGCGCCGCACCCATCTGGGCGGGGTGCTGGGCGCCGCCCTCTGCCGGACGGCGCTGGACCGGGCCTGGGTGGAGCGGATCGGCTCCGGCCGGGCCCTGCGGGTGACGCCCGACGGCGACCGGGCCCTGAGCGAGCTGCTCGGCCTCCGACTCGCCTGAGCGCGCCCCTCATCCCCATCGTCTTCGTCATCCCATCGTCTTCGCCCCGTCCAGGGACTCCCGGATGATGTCCGCGTGCCCGGCGTGCTGCGCGGTCTCCGCGATGATGTGCAGCAGCACCCGCCGCACCGACCAGCTGGCGCCCGGTTCGAACCACGGCGCCTGCGGCAGCGGGTGGGCGCGGTCCAGGTCGGGCAGGGTCGAGACCAGCTCGTCGGTCTCGTGCGCCACCCGCTCGTACGCGGCCAGCAGCGACTCCAGCGTCTCGCCGTCCGCCATCCGGAACTGGCCCTCCCAGTCGACCGGCTCGCTGTTCATCGCGTCCGCGCCGCCGACCGCGAACCGCATCCACCGCGTCTCGACACCCATGACGTGCTTGATCAGGCCGCCCAGGCACAGCTCGCTCACGGTGGTGCGCCGGGCGGCCTGTTCGTCGGTGAGGTCGCGGACGGTGTAGCGCAGGAAGCCGCGGTGCTTGTCCAGCGTCTGCAGCAGGTCGGCGCGCTCGCTGCTCACCGGGGCACCCCGTCCGTCAGGTGTCCGCCCATCACGCGTCCGCCATCACGGGCATCTCCCCCGCCGTCTTCCCGAGGTCGATGATGCCGAAGGCCGCGCCCTGCGGGTCGCCGACCGCCGCGAACCGGCCGAACGGGGTGTCCATCGGCCCGGCGTACAGCTTCCCGCCGCGCTCGGTGATCCTGGCGATGGCCACGTCGCAGTCGTTCACGGCGAAGTACACGCTGATGTAGGACGGTGCCTCGGGCGGGAGGTCCTCCGGGCCCATCTTCATCCGGCCGAGGACGGGTTGGCCCTCGACGTGGAAGATCTTGTAGTCCATCTCCCCGCTCTCCATCTTCTTGGTGGTGAACGGGAAGACCGCGGGGAAGAACCCGTCCGCCTTGCCGGCCTCGCGGGTGAGCACCTCGGCCCAGGCGTACGCGCCGGGCGCGCCCTGCTTCTCGAAGCCCTTGTGGCTGTCGGCCTGCCAGACGCCGAACGCGACGCCGCCCGGGTCCTTGGCGATCACCATCGTGCCGAAGTCGCCGACCTGCATCGGGCCCATCAGCACCTCGCCGCCGTTGGCGCGGATGCCCTCCGCGGTGGCGCCGGCGTCCGGCGAGGCGAAGTACAGGCACCAGGCGGACGGCGGCGAGTCCTCTCCCGGCATCGGCGGCACGATGGCGGCGACCGCCTTGCCGTCGGAGTACGCCGTCGTGTAGTTGCCGAACTCCGACGAGCTCTCGCCGAAGGTCCAGCCGAGCACGTCGCCGTAGAACGCCTTCGCCCCCTCCAGGTCGGCGAACATCGCGTCGGCCCAACAGGGTGTGCCCTCGGGTAGCACGGCCATGTGTCTGCCCTCTTCCAGTGACAGGTGACAAGTGACAGGTGGGACATCTGTGACGTTTTGCCCCGATTCGCCACAGTAGCCAGTCCCCCGCCCGGCCGCGCCCCGAGCCACCCGGGCAAGCCCGGCCACCCCGGCCACCCGTCCCCGCCCACTGCCCGTCCACCGCCCGTCCACCGCCCGAACGCCGACGGCCCGCCGGTGCACCCACCCGGCGGACCGTCCCGACAACGGCGGCGTGCCGCTAACCGGCCACGTCCACCGCACCCACCGGAGCGGTCAGCGCCGCGCCGAACGGTGCCCGCGCCCCCGCCGTCCCGAAGCCGGCCGGCCCGGACGGCACCAGCCCCGGGCGCGGCGCCCCCTCCGCCGCACCGGCGGCCGCACCCGCCGGCGCCGCCGCCACCACGAACCGCGCCGCCGACGTCCCCAGCCCCTTCGGCCCCAGCGCCACGCCCTCCACCGCGGCGGGCGCCGCCGGGAGCTCCTCCCGCCCGAAGTGCCGCTTCAGGTCGTCCTCCGTGTACCGCTTGCAGCCCCGGTGCCAGATCAGGATGCCCGCGAGCCAGTTCTCCAGCTCCTTGACGTACCCGTCGAGCACCGCCCGGCTCTCCGGCCCCAGGTCGAAGTCGTCGTAGAGCACCGGGAACTCGTTCCGCGCCACGTGCTGGAACTGCTCCACCCGCGAGTGCATCAGGTCGTCGACGATGCGGACGGCGGCCGGGTAGTCGCAGTTGAAGAAGTTCTGCACCACCAGCACCGCGTTGTGCACCTCGCCCTCGTACTCCACCTCCTTCTGGTACGAGAACAGGTCGTTCATCATGCACGCGTAGTCGGCGGCCGCGTTCTCCAGCGAGCGCATCGGCCCGCTCTCGTAGACCCCGGACGGCACGGACTGCCCGTGGGCCAGCCGGCAGAGGCTCATGGTGAGGTCGGAACCGAAGGTCCTGCGCCGCATCTCGATGTAGTCGACGGGGTCGGGGATCCGGTTCTGCGCCTGGTTGTTGAGCTCCCAGACCCAGCTCTCCACCATGGACTCGACGGCCGTGCGGAACTTCCGCCGGGCGTCGGCGGTCATCGGCCCGGCGGTCCGCTCCCAGAGGTCGGCGAGGCCGCGCTCCAGGGCGTTCACCGGCTCGGGCACCGGGCCGCCGTCGAGGGGCATGAACGCGGAGAAGCGCGCGGTCAGCAACTTGGCGCCGGCCAGGTCGCGGGTCCGCCCGAACACCGCCGGGTAGTAGTCGTCCCCGTAGGTGCCCCAGGTCAACCAGGCCGACGTGAGGTCGAGTTGCTCGGCCGTGGCGTCCGGGTGGATGCCGGCCGAGCAGAGCGGGAAGTCGTAGTCGGCGACCTTCTCCGCCGTCCAGACGTCCGAACCGGGCACGCCGGGCTGCGCCTCCAGCATGCCCATCCGGTCGGCCCACTCGACGGTGTGGCGCCGCGAGGTGTCCAGGTGCTTGTTCAGGTCGACACTGAACGGCAGCTTGAAATCGGGCAGTTGGGACGGGCCCACGTGCTGGAACGGCACGTGGGCGTGCGAACGCGCGCGCCGCACCGCCGGGTCGACGCCGCCCGGCGACCCGGGTGTGCCTTCCAGCGTGTTGATCCCGGGCGCGTTGATCCCCAGCGCGCCGCTCAGCGAGCCCAACTCGCCCAGCCCGCCGGGCAGTGCGCGCCCCGGGCCGGTCCTCAGCACGTCCAGTGCGGACGTGCCGATCCCGCCGATCGCGTACTGGTCCCACCAGTTGTCCCCGGCCGAACCCGCCGAACCCGCCGAACCGGCCGCCGCGCCGCCGCCGTTCATGTACCGACTGGACCGCATGTGCCACTCGTGACCGCCGGACTGCCAGTCCTGGAGGCCCTTGACGTACGCCAGCACCTTGGCGCAGCCCACCGGGTCCAGCCCGGTTTCGGCGAACAGCGACGGGAGTTCGGTGAACACGGTGTTCTCGAACTGCTGGAGCCGCGAGGTGAGCAGGTCGTTGACGGCCTCCGCGGCCTCCTGCGTCGAGCAGCCCAGGAAGGTCTCCAGCACGAGGATGCCGTTGCTCAGCTCGCCCTCGTCCTCGACCTCGCGCTGGTAGGAGAAGATGTCGTTGCGCAGGTGGACCCCGTCCGAGAAGGCGTCCATCAGCACCCGCAGCGGCCGCGATCCAGAAACCTCCTGCGGCACCTCGGCGTTGGCCGCGTACTCGATCAGCCCGGCGGACCAGGGCGCGCCGCCGACCTTGCGGCGCATCTCGATGTACTCGACCGGGTTGGAGATCCGGCCCGCGTTGATGTTGGCGAGCTCCCAGAGCGACTCGTTGAGCAGGTTCCGGGTGCTCTCGGCGAACCGGATCCGCCAGTCCTCGCCCATCGTCGGCACGGTGCGCCGCCAGAGGTCGGCCAGGCCCGCCTCGACCGGGTTGGTGGGCTCGGGCATCGGCGTGGACGGGTCGGCCGGCATGAACAGCGGCAGCCGGTCCAGGTAGGCCTTGCCGCCCTCGCGGTCGTTGGTGCGCTTGAAGACCTCCAGGAAGTGGTCGTCGAAGAAGAACACCCACACGTACCAGTCGGTGACCAGCGACAGCGCCTCGGCGGAGGCGTCCGGGTGCGTGTAGGCGCAGAGCAGGCCGTAGTCGTGCGCCTCCAGGTCGGCCTGGTCCCAGATCCCCGAACCCTCCAGCATCCCCATCTCCCGCGCCCACGCGGTGGAGTGGGTGCGGGCCTCTTCCAGATGGGGGTTGAGGCGCGCCGGGTGCGGCACGTAGAAGGAGGGCAGTTCGAACGGCTGAGTCACCGGGCGAGCCTTTCTGGACGTGTCAAGGAGGCCGACCGGCACAACGAGGCGGGCCTGCGTCCTGCACCACCCGTCACCCGGTCGGCTCAGCATTACCCCCTGCCGGAACGCCACACCGGAGAACAGGAACAGTCATATGAAATAGGCCCATTGACTCGAACACCTGCCGCAGGAAACCCGCCGCACTGGATCACCTGTACGGCCGGTCCCCCTCGTCCCACCGGCCCCCGCACAGCCCGAGGGGCGAGCGACGGCCGGGAACGCCGACGGGGCGGCGTGCACCGACGTGGTGTCGGAGTACGCCGCCCCGGGCGGGACGAGCTGCGGAAGGCTGGAAGATCTGCGGGATGCGGCCAGTGCCGTCACGCCGGCTACTTCGGGTCGCGGTTGAAGGTCGAGGTCGACCAGAAGTACCCGAGGACCGCGAGGCCCACGCACCAGGCGACGGCGAGCCAGCCGTTGTGGCCGATCTCGCTGCCGAGCAGCAGGCCCCGGAGGGTCTCGATGGCGGGCGTGAAGGGCTGGTACTCGGCGATCGGCTGGAACCAGCCGGGCATGGAGTGGACCGGGGTGAAGGCGCTGGACAGGAGCGGCAGCAGGATCAGCGGCATCGCGTTGTTGCTGGCGGCCTCGGCGTTCGGGCTGACCAGGCCCATGCCGACCGCGATCCAGGTGAGCGCCGTGGCGAAGAGCACCAGCAGCCCGAACGCCGCCAGCCACTCCAGGACGGTCGCGTCCGTGGACCGGAAGCCGATGGCCACGCCGACGGCGCCCACGAGGACCACGCTCATGACCGACTGCAGCACGCTGCCGACGACGTGCCCGACGAGCACCGAGGGGCGGTGGATCGCCATCGTGCGGAAGCGGGCGATGATGCCCTCGCTCATGTCGTTGGAGACGGACACCGCCGTCCCGATCACGGTGCTGCCGATGGTCATCAGCAGCAGACCCGGGACGACGTAGGCGATGTACGCGGAGCGGTCGGCGTGGCCGCCGCCGATGCCCGCGCTCATCGTGTCGCCGAAGATGTAGACGAAGAGCAGCAGCAGCATCACCGGGGTGAGCAGCAGGTTCAGGGTGAGGGACGGGTAGCGCCGGGCGTGCAGGAGGTTGCGGCGCAGCATGGTGGACGAGTCGCGCAGGGCGAGGGAGAGGGAGCTCATCGGACGGTCTCCTTGGTCTGGCTGGGGATGCGGGCGCCGCCGGTGAGGGCGAAGAACACGTCGTCGAGGTCGGGGGTGTGCACGGTCAGTTCGTCCGCCTCGACGCCGGCGGAGTCCAGCCGGTCGAGGATGGAGCGCAGCTCGCGCTGGCTGCCGTCGCTGGGGGCCTGGAGCGACAGCGTCTCGTCGTTGCGGGTGGCCCCGGCCAGGGCGAGGGCGGCGCGCTGGTAGGCGGCCGGGTCGGTGAAGCGGAGCCGGACGTGTCCGCCGGGGACGAGCCGCTTCAGTTCCTCGGCGGTGCCCTCGGCGGCGATCCTGCCGTCGTTCAGCACCGCGATGCGGTCGGCGAGTTCGTCGGCCTCCTCCAGGTACTGGGTGGTGAGGAAGACGGTGACGCCGTCGGAGACGAGCTCGCGGATGATCTGCCACATGTTGTGGCGGCTGCGCGGGTCGAGGCCGGTGGTCGGCTCGTCGAGGAAGATGATCCGCGGGCCGCCGACCAGCGTCATGGCGATGTCCAGGCGGCGCTTCATGCCGCCTGAGTAGGTGGAGGCGGGCTTCTTCGCGGCCTCGACGAGGTCGAAGCGCTCCAGCAGGGCGGCGGTGGTGCGGCGGCCCTCGCTGCGGGAGAGGTGGTGCAGGTCCGCCATGAGGAGCATGTTCTCCTCGCCGGTGATCAGACCGTCGACGGCCGAGAACTGGCCGGTGACGCCGATCGCGGCGCGGACCGCCTGGGGGTTGGTGGCCACGTTGTGGCCGCCGATGTGGATGTCACCGGAGCCGGGGCCGGCCGAGATGAGGGTGGAGAGGATCTTCACGGCGGTGGTCTTGCCGGCGCCGTTCGGGCCGAGCAGGGAGAAGATCGTCCCTTCGGGGACGGCGAGGTCGACGCCGTCGAGCACGGTCTTGTCGCCGTAGGACTTGCGCAGTCCGTTCGCCGCGATGGCCAGGTTGGTCATGATCGGTGCTCCTTCGGGGAGTTCAGAGGCTGCGGGCGTCGATGTCGCCGTAGGACGTGGTGGCGCGGATCTCCAGGCCGGGGGTGCCGTCGTTCTTGAGGGCGTTGGTGATGCGGCCGTAGCCGGTGCCCGCGTCCAGGGAGGCGGAGACGCCGGCGGCGGCTCCGACCGAGATGTCGCCGGACTGGGTGCTGAGCACGACCGTCCCGCCCGCGGCCTCCGCGATCCGGATGCCGCCCCTCGCGGTGGTGATCTCGGCGGGACCGCCCAGCCGGCCGACCTCGACGTCGCCGTCGACCGCGGTGAGGCGGAGGCCGGCGGCCTGGTCGATCTTGATCTGGCGGTACGCGCCTTCGAAGTCGACGTCGCCGAGCCGTCCGACGGCGCGGAACTCGGTGCAGGCCGTCTTCGCCTCGATGCGGGAGCCGGCGGGGAGCTTGACGGTGACCTCCAGCGATCCGGAGGGGCCGAGGAGCTGGTTCTTGGCCGGCGGGGTGAGGATCCGCAGGACGCCGTCGGCGTAGGCCACGGTGGTCTGCTCGGCGGCCTGGACATCACGGTTCTTGGAGGAGTTGGCCGGCAGGATCTCGACGATGGCGTCGGCCCGCTCGGCGGCGATGACCTGGATGCGTCCCGCGGGGATGTCGAGGACGGCGGTGATCGGGGCGGGGGTCTGGAACTTCTGCATCGTGCTCTCCTGCACTCGTTGTTTCCGACTTCGCAAAAGCTACGTTGCGTTCAAGGATCACGCAATCACTTCGTTGCACAGAATCAGCATCGGTGCAGGTCGGAGCAGGAATTTCGTTGCAACAGTCCTGAATCTAACGCAACGCCAGTTGTCCAATTCGTTGCATTGGACCCACAGTGAACGCTATGCTGAGGCGCATCAGGCAAGCTCGAAGGGAGATCGCGATGCCGGGAGGCAGGCTCACCCAGCAGGAACGCCAGCAGATCGCGCTGGGGGTGGGCGACGGGCTCGCCTACGCGGAGATCGCCAGGCGTCTCGACCGCCCCACCTCGACCATCACGCGCGAGGTGATGCGCAACGGCGGCCCCACCGGCTACCGCGCCGACCTGGCCCACCGCGCCACCGAACGCCGCGCCCACCAGCGCAGGCAGGCCGCCCCCCGGCAGCCGCAGGCACCCGAACTGGCCCACGGACGCGACCCCGAGGCGGTGCGGGAGTTCGAGGAGACCTTCACCACCGTCTTCATGGCGTCGGGCACGCCCAAGATGATGGCCCGGGTGCTGGCCGCCCTCTGCACCAACGACGCGGGCAGCCTCACCGCGTCAGAACTGGCCCAGCGCCTCCAGGTCAGCCCGGCGTCCATCTCCAAGGCCGTCGCGTTCCTTGAGGAACAGGGCCTCGTGCGCCGGGAACGCGACGAACGCCGCCGCGAGCGCTACGTCGTCGACGACGACGTCTGGTACCAGTCGATGATGGCCAGCGTCCGCGGCACCATCCTGGTCGCCGAGACCGCGCGGCAGGGCGTCAAGGTCCTCGGACCCGACACCCCGGCCGCAAACCGCCTGGAGAACGTCGCCCGCTTCCTCGACTTCGTCAGCGAGAGCATCGCCCGCGCCGCGGACCAGGCCCGCGAGGTCCTCCACCTGAAGCCCGAAGAGGACCGCGGATAGCAGCCGTCACGCGGGGCTCACCGGCCAAGTCCCCTGCGGACGAGGTCGGTGAGCCGCTCGACGACGTCCGCCCGGACGGCGCCCAGGTCGATCAGCACGACCCCGGTGGTCTGCGCCGACCGCCAGTCCACGCCCGCCGAGGGGAGGGTGAGGCCGGCGGCGGCGAGGGTGGCCTGGAAGTCGTCGAAGGCGTCGGCGGCGCGACGGCGGTCGTCGGCCGTCATCCTGCCCAGGATGCTCATGGTGGTTCCTCGGGTGGGGAGTCGGCCGGTTCAGGAGACGACGGAGGACTTCGGCGGCTTGTGCTGCGAGAGCCACCGGGGGTCGGTGTCCCACTCGACGCCACCGCCGAAGGGGCGGAGGAACACCACGCCGTGGTGGACGGCCATGAAGGCACCCCAGCGGCCGCTGCGGACATCAAAGACGGCCTCGCCCCGGCGGACGGGGAGATACGGCAGGACGGGCGGAACCGCACCCGGGACGGCCGCGGGCGCGGCCGGGGCGAGGTCGTCGCCGGTGAGACCAACCTCGGGGACGGCGTCGTTGCAGTGCGCGCAGAGGCAGGGCGGGAAGTTCCGCTCGATGATGGGGTTCGTCATATCCGTTCCACTGTTCGAGGGCGATCCGGGGCGGAGGCAATGCAGGCGGACCGCGAGAGCCGTCGCGTTTTCGCGATTCCCTTGCGGAGGAAGTGTCGGTCTGTGACCGTGGGATCACCAAGGGTTTCCACAAGACACTTCAGGCGCTCTTACAGCGGGGGGTGAGCCGGCATGGCTCGCAGGAAGGTGGATCCGGGCGATCGGCCGCGGACCTGGGGCGACGAGCTGGCGCACTGGCGGCAGGCGGCCGGCCTGCGACAGGACGAGGTCGCCGGGCTGGTGAACATCCATCAGACCCGCGTGTCACAGTTCGAGTTGAGCAAGGCACCGCCGACGCTCAAGGACGCGGAGATGTTCGACCGGGCGCTCGGAACGGGCGGACAGCTGGTGCGGAGCTACGAGCTGATCGCGCCGTACCTGCACGACTACCACCCGGACTGGTTCCAGGAGTTCGCGAGGTCGGAGGCGAAAGCCGTGGTGATCCGGCAACTCCAGACCGGCCGAATCTCAGGCCTGCTGCAAACCGAACGCTATATGCGCGCACTGTTCGTCGAAGAGAACGAAGGCCTCGCCCCCAACGAGATCGACGACATGGTCACTGGCCGAATGGAACGGCAGCGGCTCCTTCTCCTGCCGGATGAGGCCCCCCTGATCATCTCGATTCTCGAACAGGCGACCCTCGAAAGAGTCATTGGCGAACCGGACGTCATGGCGGAGCAACTGCAACACCTGGTCGACATGATGAGCCGCCCCAACGTGATCATCCAGGTGCTGCCCTACAGGGCGGCAGCTCGTGCCTGGATGCCGGGAATGGTTCTCCTGGAGATGCCGAACGGCCGACGTCGCGTCTACTCGGAGAGCCTGAACCGAGGCCACTTCATCGATGATGCGGCGGAGGTCCGGCGCTGGGCCGCTCACTATGATCGGGCCAGGGCAGCAGCTCTGTCCGACTCGGAGTCCCTGCAGCTGATCCACCGCATCATGAGAGGACTGAGCAACAGTGTCCCAAGCCCTCGATCTGACGAACGCGACGTGGTGCAAGAGCAGCTACTCCGGCGGCAACGGCGGCGAGTGCATCGAGGTGGCCCCCGGATTCCCCGGCCTCGTCCCGGTGCGTGACAGCAAGGACCCGAGCGGCCCCGCCCTCACGTTCACCTCCACCGCCTGGACCGCTTTCCTCACCGCCGTCCACACCGGCGAGTTCGACGCCTGACAGCCGCCTCGCGCCCGCCCGTCCCCGTTCCACGTCACCCGATCTGACGACCGCTGGGCGAGTCCACCACGCGCAGCACAGTCTCACGGCAAGGATCGTGTGTGCGCGCTCCGGCTGGAGCACCGCACCGACGCTTCCCCTCCCGAGGAGACAACTGCCATGGCTCCGATCCCCAACGGCCCCTACGGAATCGCCAAGCGCGGCGAGCAGTGCCTGACGCTCCAGGAGGAGAAGGCCCCTGTGGTCGTCCTGCCGCCGACCGGTCAGCCCGGTGAGCAGGAGTGGAACGTCGTGCGCCTCTCCAACGGCAATGTCACCATCAAGAACCTGCGGCACGGAACGTACCTCAGCTTCGACGGTGTTCCGGAGATCAACAAGATGCTCCGCGGCTCCTCGCAGGCCACCGAATGGCAGCTCCGGCAGTCCGCCGAGCGGCTCATGTTCCATATTGTCGTCCCCGGCGGCCCGGTCGACGGCGTCGAACTGGTGGCGGACCTCAGCCTGCTCCGGATCTTCCCCCCGATGACGGCGCTGCGTCCGCTGGAGTCGGACAACCTCGACCAGGCCTGGATGTTCGATTTCGACGAGTAGGCCTCACCCGTCGGCCGCCGCCGCCCTGCCCCGCTCGTGGAAGGGGTGACGGCGGCCCGGACTCGTCACGCCGCCATGACCTGCGGACTCACGTGCAGCGCCCGAACCACGTCCGCGAGCAGTTCGTCATCCAGATCGATCACTGTCCGGCTCACGAGCCCACCTCCTCGATCAGGCATTGCCCATCCCTGCCGATACGGCCCCCGCACCTGTTCAACCGGCCGCCGCAAGCCCCGGCGGCCGGGGGCCTGCCAGGGCGGCCTTGCCGGCCAGCAGGATCGCCCGGGCCCGGGCCACGCCGCCTGACGTGACCGCCGCTCCTCCGGCGGCGGGTACCGGGCGTCGCTCAACTCCCGCGCAGGCGCCGCAGATGCCCGGTTGCGGCACCGGATCGCGGCACTCGGCGCACTCCGCGAGCCGCGCCGCCGGGGGCGGGCCCGCACCGGGGACGGGCGGCATCTTCTGCATCAGCCGGTACCGCAGCACCCCGGCCGCCGAGTGCATCGGGACCGGCAGGGCGGGCAACAGGGCCCGGGCCAGGTCCGCCGCCGTACTGCCCCGCTCCAGCCACTGTGCGACGAGCGGCGCCAGCGCCACGGCCTCGGGCTCGCCCAGCCGTAACCGGGGCTCCGGGCGGATCACCCGGAACAGCACGGCCACCGCCTCCCGGGTCCGCTCGTCCGGTTCTCCGACCTCCCCGACCTCCCCGAGCGCCCCGACCTCGCCGACGTCGTCGGCCAACTCCGCGGGGAGGGTGGGTTCTTGCTTCCGGTTCTTTACTACAGGGAGGCCTGCAGAGCCGGCCCCCGCCCCACCGGCCGCCGGACGGGTGGCACCCGGTAGCGCCCGTTGCGGGGTGTCGTAGACGTGGGCCTCGCTGCGGATCCTCCCGTCCGGCATCCGGATCTTCTCGACCCGGTAGTACCCGGCCTCGGTCAGTTCCTTCAGCGCCCGGCGGACGGGCCCGCGCCCCTGCGGGCTGGTGTCGGCCATGTGCCGCCCGTCCTCCCGCCAGCCGTCGGGGCGGGAGAGGAGGTCGGCGAGCAGTCCGCGGGCGGTGTAGCTGAGCCGCCGGTCCTGCAACAGGCCGTTGGGAAGCACGGTGAAGTGGCGTGCCTGTTCGGTACGATGGATGTGCATCGGGAGTTGCTTCTCCTGGTGCCTGGCCCCGGGGTGTTGGTAGCACCGCCGGGGTCGACTATTTTTCTATTAGGCCACGGAACGTACCACAACAACCGCGCACAGAAAGCCCGTTGGCATTTCCGCCGTCAATCGACCATTCCCGCCCGCACTTGATCAAGCCGACCAGGCCGAGTAAGTCGATCCGGACACGATTGATCACGCCCCTGCCGGGAAAGGCAGACGAATACCCCCGCGCAATGTGCGACGACGCAACAACTCTGCCAACGAACCAACCAGTAACTCCAAGGAATCATCACCACCTGGCGTGTTGACCCCGCCCCCTCCTGCCCCGTCCACCAGACTGGGCCGCGACCCGAGTCTCCACATTCGAGGAGGGCTTTCCCATGAACGTCACCGTTCGGCTCGCACAGCAGCCCGAGGCCGACGCGCTGCTCGGGCGCAGCGCGCTCGCCGCGCTCGTCGGGATGTTGCTCGATCAGCAGGTACCCATGGAATGGGCGTTCACCGGTCCGCTCACCATCGCGCAGCGGCTCGGGCGCGACGACCTCGACGCGCACGAGATCGCCGTGTACAGCCCGGAGGAGTTCGTCGCACTGCTCTCCGACAAGCCGGCCGTCCACCGCTACCCGGCCGCGATGGCCAAACGGGTGCAGCAGCTCTGCCAGTTCCTCGTCGCCCAGTACGACGGCGACGCGGCCGGGATCTGGCGGGACGTCAAGTCCGGCCGGGAGCTGCTCAGTCGCCTCAACGCCCTCCCCGGGTTCGGGAAGCAGAAGTCGCAAATCTTCCTCGCCCTCCTCGGCAAGCAGTACGGCGTGCAGCCCGAGGGCTGGCGCGAGGCGGCGGGCACGTACGGCGAGGAGGGGTCGTACCACTCGGTCGCGGACATCACCGGCCCGGAGTCCCTGGAGAAGGTCCGCGCCCACAAGCAGGAGGTCAAGCGCGCCGCCAAGGAGGCCAAGGCCAAGGTCTGATCACGCCGCAGCCCGCCCGTGCCCGGCGCTCGCGAGGAGTGCCGGGCACGGGCGGGCTGCGGTGAGTCTGCGGTGACTTCCCGTCAGGCGCCCAGCACCAGCGAGGCGGCGGCCGGCGCCAGGTAGATCAGCGGGAAGGGGATGTGCCCGTACGAGCGGGCCCGGGCCACGGTGATGGCCGCGCCCGCGAAGTACAGCACCAGGCCGATCCCGGCGAGCACCCCGATCACCGGCACGAAGAGGCCGACCAGCAGGCCCACGGCCCCCGCGGCCTTCGCCGCACCGAGCCAGTTCCACCACGACTGCGGGACGCCGTAGTCGGCCAGCGGCTGCACCACGTACGCGGCGCGGGCGAAGATCGACCCGCCCGAGAAGCCCGCCATCACAGCGGCCAGGACGGTGACGACAACGTAGGCGACGGACATCGGATTCTCCTCAGCAGGCGGGTCTCTCGCGCTCTTCCACCCCTCTGACCCGCCGCACGGCCCGCGTGTGACACGCCTGCCGAAGAATTTTCCGGATGCTCCGTCAGGCCGGTTCGGCCGCCTTCTCGGCCGCCTTCTCGTCCGCCTTCTCGTCCGCGTCGGCGGCCGCCTTCTCGTCGGCGTCGGCGAGCCAGAAGTACAGGGCCGACAGGGCGAATTCGAGCACCATCAGCCCCGTCTGGAACCCGTGCGGCCACCCCTCCACCGCGATCGAGAGCACCCGCCCGAGCGCGCCGAGCAGGAAGACGCCGGTCAGCAGCCGGACCGTCGCCGCAGGGATCGGCTTCTGCCGGGCGGCCCAGATCCAGGCGAGCCCGTACCCGACGAAGATCGCGCCGAAGAACCGGCCCATGCTGTCGACCGTCGGGCCGGCGTCCGTCGCACCCGGGATCGCGGCGTTGCCGCCGAGGACGTGGAAGAGCCCGATCGCCACGTCCACCACCCCCATCGCCCACGCGAGCGCCCACAGCGTCTTGGCTCTGGTCATGACCGACTCACCTCTCGGAGCTGGTTGACACACGTCTACTTAAGTAGGCGCCCGTTAGTAGACACGTGTCAAGTAGGCTTCCCTCGTGTCTTCCCCCGCGCCTTCCCCCGTGCCGTCCCACCAACAGGGCCCTCGCCGCCGACGGCTCAGCCCCGCCGACCGCCGCGCCCAGCTCCTCGCCGTCGGCGCGCGGCTCTTCGCCGCCCACCCGTACGAGGACGTGCTGATGGAGGACGTCGCCGCGGAGGCCGGCGTCTCGCGCGCGCTGCTCTACCGGCACTTCCCCGGCAAGCAGGAGCTCTTCGCGGCGGTCTACCAGCAGGCGGCCGACCAACTGCTCGCCGGGACGCGGTTCGACCCCGCCGACACGCTGGTCGAGCAGCTGATCCAGGGCATGGACACCCACCTCGACTACTTCGTCGCCAACCGCAACGCCGTCCTCGCCGCCAACCGGGTGCTCGCCGGCGACCCGGTGATCCAGACGATCATGACCAACGAGCTGGACGCCCTCCGCGCCCGGCTGCTGGGCGTCCTCCCGCTCGCCGACGACGGCGCCCGCGAGGCCGTGTCCGGGGTCCTGAAGAGCTGGCTGGTCTTCGTCCAGGTGCTCTGCGTGGACTGGCTCACCAAGGAGACCTGCACCCGCACCGAACTGCGGGACGTCTGCATCGGCGCCGTCCTGGGGGCCCTCCGCCCGCTCCTCGCCACCGACCCCGCCCCGGACTGGCCGCGGTAGCGGTAGCGGACGGGCGAAAACGGGTTGCCCGCCCACCACCCGCCGGGCGACGCTCGACGGATGACCGATGCCCCCGCCCCCGGCGTGTCCGCCCTCTTCTCCGCCGACGGCCGCCTGCCCGCGATCCCGCGCAAGGCGGCCCGCCGTCAGCAGCTGCTCACGCACCTCACCGGCACCCTGTTCGAGCCGGACCGCACCTACACCGAACGCGAGGTCAACGACGTGCTGCGGACGGTCCACGACGACTACCCGGCCCTGCGCCGCTTCCTGGTCGAGGGCGGCCACCTCACCCGCCCCACGGACGGCAGCACCTACCAGCGGGTGGCGTAGCAACGGGTGGCCCTACCGGGGGCGGGTGGCACAGCGCCGGGCCTCAGACCAGGCGCCGGTACGCGTAGCGCCCCCGAACCTCCCGGACGAAGTACCGCCCGTGGCTCTGCGCCGCCATCAACTCCCGGTGCACCCGCCCGGGCACGGCCTCGTACACGTAGACGCGCCCGCCGGTGAACTCCAGCTCCAGCACGAGCAGCGCCGCGTCGTACCCGACCGAGCGCAGCGCCGACGAGTCCACCGCCTGCCGCTCCATTGCCCTTCCAGTGTGCGCACGACGGCGCTGAGCGCACGAGGGCCCCGGCCGCGCCGCGACCGGGGCCCCTCACACACCGGCCGTCAGACCAGGACGGGCACCTGGTCCTCCGCCGCGACGGCGTCCGCAGCTGCCGCCGCCTTCCGCCGCGGCAGCGCGCACATCAGCAGGAACACGGCCGCCATCACCCCCACGACCCACCACATCGCGTGGACGAACGCCCCGTTGAACGCGGTGCCCACCGCCTCCGGCGCGATCACGTCGTCGATCTGGCCGAAGAACGCCACCGACACCAGGCCCAGCCCCAGCGCGTTCCCCATCTGGTTCACCGTGTTGATCAGCCCGGACGCCGAGCCGGCGTGCTCGCGCGGCACCTCCGCCAGGACGGCGTCCGTGATCGGCGCGACGATCAGGCCCATCCCGAGGCCCATCACCACCAGCGGCAGCGCCATCTGCCACGGCGCGATGGCCGTCCCGTACCGATCGGCCTCCCAGATGTACGTGACCACGCCCACCGCCATCACCAGCGCGCCCGCCTGGAGCACCTTGCGCCCGAAGCGCGGCACCAGCTTCTGCACCGAGATCCCGGCGGCCACCGAGACGGCGATCGAGAACGGGATGCCGGTCGTCCCGGCCTTCAGCGGGCTCCAGCCCAGGCCCAGCTGCATGTAGAGCGTCCAGACCAGGAAGAAGATGCCGGTGGCGACACCGAAGGTCAGCTGCACGCCGATGCCGGCCGCGAAGCTCTTCACCCGGAACAGCGACAGCTCCACCAGCGGCGAGCCGTCCTTGCGCGTCTTGACCCGCTCGTAGGCGACGAACAGCGCGAACACCGGCAGCGAACCGGCCATCGACAGGTAGCCCCAGAGCGGCCAGCCGGCCTCCCGGCCGTGGGTGAGCGGGTAGATCAGCATCAGCAGGCCGACACTGACCAGCAGCACGCCCACCAGGTCCAGCTTCAGCGCCTTCTCCGCCCGCGACTCCCCGATGAACGCGCGGCCGAGCAGCAGGCCGGCGATGCCGACCGGCAGGTTGATCAGGAAGATCGGCCGCCAGGCCAGGCCGAAGAGGTCCCACTCGGTGAGCAGCGCGCCGATCAGCGGGCCGGAGACGGCGCCGAGGCCGACCACCGCGCCGAACAGGCCGAACACCTTGCCGCGCTCCTCCGCCGGGAAGGTCGCGTGGATGATCGACAGCACCTGCGGGACCATCAGCGCGGCCGTCCCGCCCTGCACCACCCGCATCGCGACCAGCATCTCGGCGCCGCTCGCCAGGCCGCACAGTGCGGAGGCGACGGTGAACCCGCCGATGCCGATCAGGAAGAGCCGCTTGCGGCCGTAGATGTCGCCCAGCCGCCCGCCGGTGATCAGCCCGATCGCGAACGCCAGCGCGTAGCCGCCGGTCACCCACTGGACGGCGCTGAACGAGGCACCGGTGTCCGCCTGGATGCTCGGGACGGCGATGTTCACGATGGTGACGTCCACCAGGTCCATGAACGAGGCCGTCATCACGATCGCCAGTGCTATCCACCTCCGCCGGTCGGACACCACCCCCGGTTCCACTACAGCCATCACGCTCTCCTCCGCTACCTCGCTCTTCGGCACGTCGTCGACGATAGGGGGGATGTAGGTCAGATCCTGTCCGCGTTGTCCGGCATCCTGGAGGCCATGACGGACACCCCGGCACGGCTGCTGAACCTGCTCTCCCTCCTCCAGACCCCGCGCGAGTGGCCCGGCAGCGAGCTGGCCGAGCGCCTCCAGGTCAGCCCGCGGACGATCCGGCGCGACATCGACCGGCTGCGCGAGCTGGGCTACCCGGTGCAGGCGACGATGGGCGCGATCGGCGGCTACCGGCTGGTTGCGGGGACGGCCATGCCGCCGCTGCTGCTGGACGACGAGGAGGCGGTGGCCATCGCGGTCGGCCTCCGGGCGGCGGCCGGGCACGCCGTGGTCGGCATCGAGGAGGCGTCCGTCCGCGCGCTCGGCAAACTGCTCCAGGTGCTGCCGGGCCGCCTGCGCCACCGGGTCGGCACGCTGAACGCGGCCACCGTCCCGCTGCTCACCGGCGACGGGGCGACCGTCGACCCCGAGGACCTCACCGTGCTCGCGGGCGCCGTCGCCGCCCGCGAGCGGCTCCGCTTCGGCTACCGGGCCGCCGACGGCGCCGAGACCCGCCGCCAGGTCGAGCCCGACCGCCTGGTCTCCGCCGGGCGGCGCTGGTACCTGGTCGGGTTCGACCTCGACCGCGACGACTGGCGGCTCTTCCGGGTGGACCGGATCAGCGAGCCGTTCGCCACCGGAGCCCGCTTCACCCCGCGCGAACTCCCCGCCGAGGACGCGGCCGCGTACGTGGCGAGCAAGCTCCGCCGGCCGGCGGCCGTCCACACCCTGGTGGCGACCCTGCACATGCCCGCCTCCGAGGTCGAGCGCTGGATCAGCCACGCCAACGACACCACGGTCGAACCGCTCGACGACAAGAGCTGCCGCCTCCGCTCCCGGGCCGACTCGCTGGACTACCTGGCGATGCGCCTGCTCATGCTGGGCTGCGAGTTCGAGGTGCACGACCCCCCGGAGATGCACGCTCACCTGCGCGCCCTCGCCGCCCGCGCCAACCGGGCGGCGGACAACGGCGGCTAGGGATGCGAGGACGGGCCCCGGGGCCCGGTCAGGCCGCCACCCGGTACCAGCCGTTCCCCGACCGGAACCACAGCTCCCCGTTGCGCCCGTACGCCCGCTGCCGGTCGAGCTCGCCCGGCAGGCCGAGCGGCGCGCGCCGGAGCTCCTTCCAGCCCGCTCCGACACGTTCGGCCCAGAGCAGCCCGGACCGGTGGTCCAGGAAGACCGCCCGGTCGCCGCGGACGGCGAACCCGACCGGCTCGCGCACCGGGAGCGGCAGCGACGACGAAGGCCCGCCCGCGGGATCGACCCGGGTGAGGAAGCTCCCCTTGGTGTCCGGGTACCAGGCCAGCCAGACGGCCCGGCCCTCGGTGGCGGCGGCGAGCCCCTCCAGCGGGTACCCGGGCAGCTCGCCCCGCTCCGGGCTCCACACCGTGCGGCCGGCCGTGTCCATCCCGTGCAGCCCGGTCTGCGAGGCGGGGTGGTCGCCGTGGACGCCCTCGTCGCCGTAGGCCATCCAGATCCGGCCGTCGCGGTCGGTCACCAGCGC
Source organism: Kitasatospora sp. NPDC056181 (assembly GCF_042266225.1). Classification (NCBI taxonomy): domain Bacteria; kingdom Bacillati; phylum Actinomycetota; class Actinomycetes; order Kitasatosporales; family Streptomycetaceae; genus Kitasatospora; species Kitasatospora sp. NPDC056181. The sequence goes on along the minus strand of NZ_JBHJUK010000032.1, from coordinate 25,558 downwards.
CTGGATGCAGTGTCCGAGCGTCAGCTCCCGGGCGGGCAGGCCGTCGGGCCCGTGCACGACGGCGTTGCGCTCCCACCCGTCCGCCAGCTCGTCGGCGCCGGCGCACACCACCAGGGTCCGGCCGCCGGGCAGCATCGCCAGGTGGTCCGGGTGGACGGTGACGCCGCGCAACTGCATCCGCCACTCGCCCTCGGGCGTCACCGTGACCAACTCGGCGTCGCAGGGCAGTTCGAGGCGCACCCAGCCGTAGGCGTTCGACAGCTGTTCCTCGGACACCACCAGCACGACCAGCTCGCCGGCCGGCCCCACCGTCCAGGCGAAGGCCCGGCGGCCCGCCTTGAACTCCTGCTCGGGCAGCCGCCAGACCTCAACCGGATCGTTCATCCGAGAAGACTCTCAGACGCCGAACTCGGCGGTGATCACCGCGCGCGCCAGCGTGTGGAAGGTGATGTGGAAGCCGACCTGGGCCGGCGGCGTGTCGGCGGTGACGTCCAGCGCGTCCACGTCCAGCGCGTGCACGGCGAACGCGTACCGGTGCGGGGCGCCGGGCGGCGGGGCGGCACCGTCGTACTTGTTGCCGGGGAAGTCGTTGCGGGCGTGGAAGGACGCCTCGCCGGGCAGGTCGGCGTCGGACGAACCGGCGCCGCGCGCCAGGGCCGCCGTGCCGGCGGGCAGGTTGAGGGCGAGCCAGTGCCACCAGCCGGAACCGGTCGGGGCGTCCGGGTCGTAGCAGGTGACGGCGATGGACCGGGTGCCCTCCGGCAGGCCGGACCAGGCCAGCTGCGGCGAGAGGTTGCCGCCGGAGTAGATGAACTCCTTGGCCAGCGTGCCGCCTTCGGTGATGTCCTCGCTGGTCAGCGGGAAGGAGGGCACCTGCGGCAGGAACTCGTACGGCAGCGGCGGACGGACACTCATGAATGGTCACCTCTCGACAAGCCGGGAACGGCCGCGGACGGCCAAGGTCAGCCGGGGGAGCCGGAAACGGCTCGGACCGGGCTGAATGACGCGATTCACTTTAGTGGGGTGCCACCACGGCCCGCCCCGTCCTAGAGTCGGGACATGGCCTCCAAACTCGCCCGCCTGCTCACCGACTCCCGCCGCGCGCTCTTCACCATGCTCGGCGTCCTGGCCGTCATCTGGCTGGTGCAGCTGGTGAACTGGACGGACGACTACGGGCTCTCCCGCGAGTGGGGCCTGCGCTCGCAGCGCCTGGACGAACTTCCCGACATGTTCACCATGCCGCTGCTGCACGGAAGTTGGGAGCACATCGAGGCCAACTCCTGGCCCCTCTTCGCCTTCGGCTTCCTCGCCGCCTACCGCGGCATGCAGAAGTTCCTCTGGGTCTCCCTGGTCATCGTCCTCACCGGCGGCCTGACGATCTGGCTGTTCGAGCGGCCCGAGGGGGTGACGGTCGGCGCGAGCGGCATGGTCTACGGCTACTTCGGCTACGTGGTGCTGCGCGGCCTCCTCGACCGCAACCCGCTGGACGCGGTCGTCGGCGTCGTCATCGCGGCGGTGTACGCGTACGTCCTGCTCGGCGTCCTGCCCGGCGACCCGGGGATCAGCTGGCTGGGCCACCTCGGCGGGCTGATCGGCGGCGTCGCCGGCGCCTGGCTCCTCCGCAACCGGACCCCGCGCGCGTCCGCCGCCCCGCGACCGGCCGCCGCGACCGCACCCACCGCCTCCGGCCCCCGGGCGGCCCTGCACAAGGAGCTGGACGACCTGGGCCTCTGAGCCACCCCGAGGGCCTGCGGGGGCGAGCCGGGGGCGCCGGGGACGAGCCGCCGGACGGGCCGGCAGACGTGCCGGGGGCGCGCCAGGCCGGCCAGGTCTAGACCAGCCCACCCCCTCCGGCTAGCGTGGGAGGGCACCCGCCCCCCTGCTCCGGAGCCGCACCGTGGAGTCGTCCGTCCTCGCCTTCGCCACCGACCTGCTCGACGAAGGCGCCGACACCTTCTTCGGCAACCTCACCGACCGGGCGGGCGTCGGCGGCGTCACCCTCGCCTCGGTCTACCACGAGGCCCGGGACGTCTTCCCGCACAACCCGCACCGGGTGATCCGCTACCTGGAGCCCGGCGCCGCCTACTTCCGGCCCGACCCCGCCCGCTGGGCCGGCCGGCGGCTGCGGCCCGCCCCCTCCACCGCGATCGGCGACCGCGACCCCTTCGCCGAGGCCGCCGCCGAGGCCGGGCGCCGCGGGCTGAGGCTGCACGCCTGGACGGTCTTCTGCCACAACGACCGGCTCGGCTTCGAGCACCCGGACTGCGCGCCCGCCAACGCCTTCGGCGACCGTCACCTGACGGAGCTCTGCCCGGCCAACCCGGAGGTCCGCGAGTACGCGGTGACCCTGGTCGGCGAGCTGGCCCGGTACGGGGTGGACGCGATCCGGGCCGAGTCGCTGCACTTCCACGGCCTGCGCCACGGCTACCACCACGAGCGCTACTTCGAGGAGCTGGGCCCGGTCGCCGAGGCCCTGCTCGGGATCTGCTTCTGCGACCACTGCCGCGCCGCCGCCACCCGCGCCGGCGTGCCGGCCGACGAGGTGGCCGCGGCCGTCCGCGCCGAACTGCGCCGCCGGCTGGCCGACGACGCGGCCGCCGCCGCACCGGGCGCCCTGGACGAACTGGCCGGCGGCGCGTTCGCCGCCTACGTGGACGCCTCCGCCGCGACGGTGACCTCGCTGGCCGCCGAGGTGGCCGCGGAGGCGCGGCGGCACGGCATGCGGCTGAGCTTCATGGACGGCGGCGGCCCGGGGAAGGGCTGGCTCTCCGGCATCGACCTGCCCGCGCTCACCAAGGCCGCCGACCAGATCGAGACCCTCGGCTACGCGAGGACCCCGGAGGCCGTCCGCGAGAAGGTCGCCGCCTTCGCCCTGCACGGCGTCCGCCCGCAGGGGATGGCGGTCATCCTGCGTCCGATGGCCTCGGACTGCGACGGCCCGGCCAACCTCGCCGCCAAGATCGCCACCCTGCGCGAGCTGGGCGTGCCGGAGGTCGAGTTCTACAACTACGGCCTGATGCGGCTCTCCTCGATGGACCGGATCGGCGCCGCCCTCTCCGGGTAGGCCCCCGGAGCGCGGCCTCAGCGCCGCCGCCGGGACGTCCCGAACAGGCTGCGCGAGATCTCCCGGCCGAGCTGCGTCCCGGCCGAGCGGGCGAAGGACTTCAGCGCCGCGTTGCTCATCAGCGCCCCGAGCAGCCCGCCACCGTCCTTCTCCTCCCGCTCCTCCCGCTCGTCCCGCCCGCCCCCCGAGGACGCGCGCCCCGCCGGGGGCGCGGGCTCCGTCACCGGGGCGGCCTCCGGTCGCGCCGCCCGCGCCGCCAGCTTCTCGTACGCCGACTCACGGTCGACCGCGTCCCGGTACCGGGCCGTCAGGGCGGACGCGTCCACCGCCGCCCGCAACGCCCCCGCCTCGACCGGCCCCATCAGCGACTGCGGCGCCCGCAGCCTGGTCGCCGCCACCGGCGTCGGGGCGCCCCGCTCCGAGAGCACCGTCACCACCGCCTCACCGGTGCCGAGCGAGGTCAGCAGCTCCCCCAGGTCGTACACGGAGGACTTGGGGAAGGTCGAGACCGTCGCCCTGAGCGCCTTGGCGTCGTCCGGGGTGAAGGCCCGCAGCGCGTGCTGCACCCGGTTGCCCAGCTGGGCCAGCACGTCCGACGGGACGTCCTTCGGCGTCTGGGTGACGAAGAAGATCCCGACGCCCTTGGACCGGATCAGCCGGACGGTCTGGGTGATCGCCTCCAGGAAGGCCTTGGACGCGCCGTTGAACAGCAGGTGCGCCTCGTCGAAGAAGAAGACCAGCTTGGGCTTCTCCAGGTCCCCCACCTCGGGCAGCTCCTGGTAGAGGTCGGCCAGCAGCCACATAAGGAAGGTGGAGAAGAGCCGCGGCCGGTCCTGCACCGCGGGCAGCTCCAGCACCGAGACGACGCCCCGCCCTCCCCCGCCCTCCGAGCCGGCGGTGCCCCCGCCCGTCGTCCGCAGCAGCTCCGCGGTGTCGAACTCCGGCTCGCCGAAGAACGCCCCCGCGCCCTCGTTCTCCAGCAGGGTCAGCGAACGCAGGATCACCCCGGCGGTGGCGGCGGAGAGGCCGCCGATGCCCTTCAGCTCCTCCTTGCCCTCCGGCGAGGTGAGGAAGGTGATGACGGCGGTGAGGTCCTTGAGGTCGTACAGCTCCAGGCCGCTGCGGTCGGCGTAGTGGAAGACCAGCCCGAGCGAGGACTCCTGGGTCTCGTTCAGGTCCAGCACCTTGGAGAGCAGCAGCGGGCCGAAGCTGGTGACGGTGGCCCGGACCGGGATCCCGGTGCCGAGGCCGCCGAGTGCGTAGAACTCGGCCGGGCAGCCCTGCGGCGACCAGCTCTGACCGACCTCGGCGGCGCGGGCGGTGGTCCGCTCGCTCGGCGTGCCGGGTGCGGAGACGCCGGAGACGTCGCCCTTGACGTCGGCCAGGAACACCGGCACGCCCTGCGCGGAGAGCTGTTCGGCGATCAGCTGGAGGGTCTTGGTCTTGCCGGTGCCCGTGGCGCCCGCCACCAGCCCGTGACGGTTGAGCACCCCGAGCGGCACCCGCACCTGGGCGCCGGCGTGGGCGGTGCCGTCCAGCAGCACCGCGCCGAGGTCGAGGGCCGGCCCGGTGAAGGCGTATCCGTCGGCGATCTCCCGCACCCGGGCGGGCAGGCCGGCGGCGGACGGCGGCTCGACGGGGGACGGCTGCCCGGCGGGGCTCGACGGCTCGGCGGGGGGCATCGGATCACACTCCAGAGGCAGAGCTGAGGAACGACGTTCGCGACATTTCCCATGAAACAGCCGCAATCGTCCACCCGCAGCTCGCGTTGGAGCGCGTGGCGGCGACGCGGCTGCTGGGCCATCCGCCGCCCAAACGGTAGGCTTTCCGTGTGATCTTCAAGCGCATCGGCAATGGGCGGCCGTACCCGGATCACGGCCGGACCAGCACCCGCCAGTGGGCGGACGTCGCCCCGCGTCCGGTGCGGCTGGACCAGCTGGTGACCACCAAGGGCCAACTCGACCTGGAGACCCTCCTCGCGGAGGACTCCACCTTCTACGGCGACCTCTTCGCCCACGTCGTGAAATGGCACGGCGACCTCTACCTGGAGGACGGGCTGCACCGGGCCGTGCGCGCCGCGCTGCAACAGCGCCAGGTGCTGCACGCCCGTGTCCTCGAAATGGAGTGACGGGCCGCTCCCGCGTGCACCCGCACCGCCTTCCGGCCTCCCGCCGGAGGGCGGTCGGTTCGTACCCGGATACCCCCGTTCGGGTACCGGCGTACTCCAGATGATGATCATTTAGTACCTTCGCAGCCGTCCGGCACTAGTCTGCTGACTACGGCCGCGACCACGGCGAACGCCAACCCCGGCCGACCCGTCACCCGATCCCCGCCCTGGCACGAGGGGGAGACAAACCGTGAGCATGTTGACTCCCCAAGGCCTGAAGGGGAAGCAGTACCGCGTCACCGGCAACAGCTATCCACGGCTGGGCCGGCCGCCCCGGAAGAGCCGCAAGGTCATGGCCCTGATCGGCTCGCTGCTCGCGCTGGCGCTCATCGCGCTCGGCGGCGTCCAGCTCTACGACATCTTCACCGGCAAGGGCAAGAACGCCTCCGCCCAGGCCTGCGCGTCGCCGTCCGGCAAGGCGCTGGCCGCGCCCACCCCCACCCCGGACGCGTCCCCCGGCGCCCCCGGCGGCGACCCGCACGCCATCCCGCAACCGACCGGCTTCAAGCTGAACGTCTTCAACGCCACCACCAAGTCCGGCCTGGCCGGGCGGACCGCCGACGAGTTCACGAAGCGCGGCTTCACCGTGGACAAGAAGGGCAACGCCCCGGCCGAGCTCGACAAGAAGGTGCCCGGCACCGCCGTGGTGATCGCCGGCCCGGCCGGCGCCGGAGCCGCCACCCTGATCAGCTCGCAGATCGCCGGCGCCACCATCAGCACCGACGCCCGCACCGACAACAGCGTGGACGTCGTCGTCGGCGACAGCTACAACGCCCTGCTGGACGAGACCCAGGCCGCCGCGGCACTGGCCCTGGCGACCAAGCCCTCCCCGACCCCGAGCGCCACCGGCAGCTGCTGAGCGGCCCGGCCCCGGACGTACGAGAGCCCCCCGGCACGGTGCCGGGGGGCTCTCAGCTGCTCGGGGGGAGGGTGCTCAGCCCGCGGTGCCGTAGAGGCGGTCGCCCGCGTCGCCCAGGCCGGGGACGATGTAGCCGTTCTCGTTCAGCCGCTCGTCGACCGCGGCGGTGACGACGGTGACCGGAAGGCCGGTCAGCTCCTTCTCCATCACCGCGACGCCCTCGGGCGCGGCCAGCAGCACCACGGCGGTGACGTCGGTGGCGCCCCGCTCGATCAGCATGCGGATCGCCGCGACCAGCGTGCCGCCGGTCGCCAGCATCGGGTCGAGCACGTAGACCTGGCGGCCGGAGAGGTCGTCCGGCATCCGGGTGGCGTAGGTGGAGGCCTCCAGGGTCTCCTCGTTGCGCACCATGCCGAGGAAGCCGACCTCGGCGGTCGGCAGCAGCCGGGTCATCCCGTCCAGCATGCCGAGGCCGGCCCGGAGGATCGGCACCACCAGCGGGCGCGGGTAGCTCAGCCGCGTGCCGGTGGTGACCGCCACCGGGGTGGTGATCTCCACCTCCTCGGTGCGGACGTCCCGGGTGGCCTCGTAGGCGAGGAGGGTCACCAGCTCGTCGGTCAGGCGACGGAAGGTCGGCGAGTCGGTGCGCTCGTCGCGCAGGGTGGAGAGCTTGTGGGCGACCAGGGGGTGGTCGACGACGTGGATCCGCATGCATCGAGGTTAGCCCGGCCCGGACGCCCGTACGACACGTCGCGGCCTGCCGTGTTCACTCTGCAGTGACACGCCGTGACGCACCGCGAATCTCAGGACGGAACGGCCTCCTGTGGTATCAACCGGACCGATCTGGGAAAGTCACGTCGTATGACGAGCAACCCGAGGACCGGGGACGGCTCGGCGGACGGGCTCCCGGGCCCGTCGGGCGGGCGCCCGGACCATCCGGAGACCGAGGCGGAACGCCGCAAGCGGCGGGCCGTCTTCCTGCGCGAGCTCGCCGAGGCGCGCGAACTGCGTGAGCGGGTGCAGCCCCGCCGGACCAAGGAACGGCGGATGCGCGAAGCCCTGCGGATGCGAACCTTCCGGATCTGAAGGGTCTCCCGTCCCCTCCGGATCACTCCCCCGCCCCTCCCGGGCCCCCTTCCGGCCACCGCGCGACCGCCGTTCGAGCGGTCTCGGCGCGCCCCGGCGGGCGTACACCGGCCCCCGGCCAGTCCTTCCGACACGACCTGCAAAGACGCGCTGCCGAACACCCCCCGCAACGGCGGGCTTTCTGTCACGATTCCGATGGGACGGTCCGAACAGCGGACCGCCTCTGGCGCGGGGGCGGCCAGGTTCCGCGTTGCCCGAGCGCGCCGACAGCCGAGACCGAGATCTTGGGAGTGTCCCTGGTGGCGTACTTCGCTGCAGTGCTTGCTCGCACCGAGGACGGGTGGGATGTGAGCGAGACGGAACTCGACGACGTCGAAACCCTGGCCGATCTGGCCGATGTGGCCCGCGAGGCCGCCCAGGACGACGACAGCGTCCTGGTCTTCATCGAGCAGGAGGACGCCTGGTTCGCCGTCGTCCGGGTCGACGGTGAGGAGGACCCGCGCATCTTCGTGTCGGACGGCGCCGCCGCCGCGCGCAGCTCGTACGGCTCCGTCCTCACCGACGAGCTGGTCGACCAGGCCGGCGAGAGCGAGTTCGGCGACCTCGACAACCTGGTCGCCGAGCTGGAGGACGAGGAGGTGGCGCAGGAGCAGGAGGAGGACGACGACGCGGGCACCCGCGGCGGCGTCCCGGTCGGCCCGCTGGGCGACTCCCACCTGCTCTCCGAGTTCGGGCTGCCCTCCGAGGAGCTGCTCGCCCTCAGCGGCGAGGGCGCCGTTCCGGGCGACGCCCTGGAGGAGATCGCCGAGGCCCTCGGCTGCGGCGAGGTCCTGGAGGCGGTCCGGTAGCGACCGGTGCCCGTCACCGGATGCCGGACACTGGATGCCATGCAGTCCGCGTCCGCCCGCCAGACAGTCCTACCGGCTGTCCCGCAGATAGCCCCGCTCCCCGCCCCCGTCCGCCCCGACCCGGTCCGCGACCGCTGGGCGGCGCCGATGCGCCTCGCCATCGCCGAGGCCGCACTGGCGCCGGCCACCGGGGACGTCCCGGTCGGGGCGCTCGTCCTGGGCCCGGACGGCGAGGTGATCGGACGCGGCCACAACGAGCGCGAGGCGGTCGGCGACCCGACCGCCCACGCCGAGGTCGTCGCCATCCGCGAGGCGGCCGCCAATTTGGGAGCGGCCGCGCGAAGCGCTCCGAACGGGGGTGGTGGCGGGCGACGGGAGGGCGAGTGGCGCCTCAGCGGCTGCACCCTCGTGGTCACCCTGGAGCCCTGCACCATGTGCGCGGGCGCCATCGTCCTCTCCCGGATCGACCGGGTGGTCTACGGCGCCCTCGACGAGAAGGCCGGCGCCGCCGGCTCCCTCTTCGACGTGATGCGCGACCGCCGGCTCAACCACCGCCCCGAGGTCGTCCCGGGCGTCCTGGCCGACGACTGCGCCGAACAGCTCCGCGCCTTCTTCGGCACCCACCGCTGAACACCCACCGCTGAACACCCCGCCGAACACCCCGCCGAACCCCGCCGCGCACCCCCGCAGGCGACCCGCAGGACCCCCTCCCGATACGGATTTCGTGACGGAGCCACCCGTCCGGTAGAGTTCCCCTCGGTAGCGTGTCCGAGCGGCCAAAGGAGCACGCCTCGAAAGCGTGTGTGGGGGCAACTCCACCGTGGGTTCGAATCCCACCGCTACCGCCAGCAACACGAGGGCCCCGTCCGCACCGGACGGGGCCCTCGTCGTTCCCGCGCACCCTCATACGCGGAAAGGGCTCCGCGCCCTGGGCCGATGACCACCAACGCCCTTCGAGCACGGAGCCTGGAGGGGGGAGCGGCCCAGGGGGGAACAACCGCTCCCCCGGGCGGAGTCCCACAACCGGGGCCGCGTCGGGGGAAGTCGCGGTGCCCGGTCCCACAGCGGGGAGCTCCGGATCCACACACCGGGGATTCCTGCCAGATCCTCGGCACATCAACCATCCTGCTCGACGCATCGCGCCGGGGCACCCGGAGAAAGGCCCCACCCAAGGGGACCTTCGTCCCGCCGGGCGAACGCGTCGCACACTTGATAGGCCGTCCGGTGGATAAGCTGCCCAATGCAGAGGGACGCTCGGGGACCGAATGGCGGCGGCCCACAGCAGGGAGGAAGGCCACCGGATGGCGCAGGCGAAGAAGATCGGCATGGTTCTCCTGCTCGTCTTCGTGCTCTACACGATCATCACCTCGCCGGCCCGCGCCGCCGAGCTCGTCCAACTGGGCTTCGAGGGCATCTCGAACGCCGCCAAGGCGATCGGCACCTTCATGACCGGGCTGGTGAAGTAGCCGCTCCGGCACCGGCTACGGTGGGCGCGTCCCTCAACCCCCCGTCCGCGAGGAGCGGCATCGTGATCCGGCACCTGGTCCTGTTCAAGCTCAATGAAGGCGTCAGCAAGGACGACGAGCGCGCGCTCGCCGGCGCCAAGGCCTTCGAGGCCCTCGGCCCGGTCATCCCCGAGCTGCGCGAGTGGGAGTGCGGCTGGAACACCACCGAGCGCGACATCGCCCACGACTACGCGATCAACAGCCTGGTCGAGGACCGCGAGGCGCTCCAGGCCTACCTCACCCACCCGGCCCACCAGGCCGCGGCCGGCCAGTGGCGCGAGTTCGCCACCTGGGTGATCGCCGACATCGAGGTCTGATCCCGGGACATCCCCCGGACGGACCGCGGCGCCCCTCCCGAGACCCGGGCGGGGCGCCTTGCTCTGTCCCGGAACGATCCTCCGGAGGCCCCGCCGGATGACCCGGTGAAGCACCCCCGCACCACCAACACACCTCTACGCGGTGCTTGCCCGACCTGCGCCCGCCTTGTGATGCTATGACCGGTTTTGCCGGACATGGCGAGGTGGTGAACCCAGACGCGACGCCCGATCCGCAAGTCCCACCATTGTCGACTTTGGGAGGGGTGACGTGTCCGTGCGGACACCAGGGAGCGCGCCGGGAACCGATACCGGGCCGGCCACTGCACAGACCAGTACGGGGGCCGCCGCACCGGCGCCGGCCCCGCCCGCACAGGGCCAGGCGCAACCCCCGGCCCAGCCCCCGCCGCAGACCCCGCCCCAGGCCCAGGCCCAGAGCTCCGTTCAGACCCAGACCCCGTCCCAGAGCTCCGTTCAGACCCAGACCCCGTCCCAGAGCTCCGTTCAGACCCAGGCCACCGTTCAGGCCCAGGCCTCCGTTCAAGCCCAGGCCCAGCCCCCCGTCCAGGCCGTGCCGCCCGAGGAGGTGCTGGCCGCCGTCATCGGCCCGGCCGGCGAACTGCGCCCGGACGGTCTGCGCGGCCCCGGCGGGCGCCCCGTGGTGGACGTCCGGACGCTGACCCGGGTGCTCTTCGAGCGGCTCGCCGAGCTGCCCCCGGACACCCCCGAGCGGGAGCGGGTCCGGGCCGCCCTGATCGAGGTCAACATCCCGCTGGTCCGCTACGCGGCGACCCGGTTCCGCAGCCGCAGCGAGCCGATGGAGGACGTCGTCCAGGTCGGCACGATCGGCCTGATCAACGCGATCGACCGGTTCGACCCCACCCGCGGCGTCCAGTTCCCGACCTACGCCCTGCCGACCATCCTCGGCGAGATCAAGCGGTACTTCCGGGACAACGTCCGCACCATGCACGTGCCGCGCCGGCTCCAGGAGCTCTGGGTGCAGGTCAGCGGCGCGATGGAGGAGCTGACGGTGACCCACGGCCGGGCCCCCAAGGTGCCGGAGATCGCCGCCAGCCTGCGCATCCCCGAGGAGGACGTCCGGGCCTGCCTGGACGCCGGGCGGGCCTACAACGCGGCCTCCCTGGAGGCGGCGCAGGAGCACGAGGGCGGGCTCGCCCTGCTGGACCGGCTCGGCTACGAGGACTCGGCGCTGGCCGAGGTCGAGCACCGGGACATGGTCCGCCACCTGCTGGTGCAGCTGCCGGAGCGGGAGCGGCGGATCGTCATGCTGCGGTTCTTCGCCAACCTGACGCAGTCGCAGATCAGCACCGAGCTGGGGATGTCCCAGATGCACGTCTCACGCCTTCTGTCCCGGATCCTGGCCAGGCTTCGGACCGGCAACTCCTGGGAAGACTGAGCATCACAATCCCCTCAGAGCACGGCAAAAGGGCACCCGGAACGGGATTGCTGCGCGTTACCGACGCGTGACGTCTTGCGACCTTCGGGTTTGCCGGGGACCGTGTTCCGGTATGGAGGGGGAGGGCGTCGCCGGGAACCTCAGTGCGACAGCCTCCGTTCAACTGTCAGTCACAAGGGGGTGGGTGCATGTCCGGAGATCTGGGCGCTGCGGAGATCCACGGTGGTCGGGCCAGTGGCACAACGGTCGCCGTCGACCTGATCCCGGTGCAGCGCGGCCCGGCCGCAGCCCCGCCCGCCCCCGGGGCCCCGCCGGGGGCCGTCGGACGGACGGTGCCCGGGGCGTCCGCCCACGCGCCCGCGGAGGCGCCGTCCGGTGCCGCGCTGGACACCCGGACGCTCTCCCGCTCGCTCTTCCTGCGCCTGGCCGCCCTGGAGGCCGGCAGCGCCGAGCACACGTACGTCCGCGACACCCTGATCGAGCTCAACCTGCCGCTGGTCCGGTACGCCTCGGCCCGGTTCCGCAGCCGCAACGAGCCGATGGAGGACATCGTCCAGGTCGGCACGATCGGCCTGATCAAGGCGATCGACCGGTTCGACCCGGAGCGCGGGGTGGAGTTCCCCACCTTCGCGATGCCGACCGTCGTCGGCGAGATCAAGCGCTTCTTCCGGGACACCAGCTGGTCGGTCCGGGTGCCCCGGCGGCTCCAGGAGCTGCGGCTGGCGCTCACCAAGGCCGGCGACGAGCTGGCCCAGCGGCTCGACCGCTCCCCCACCGTCGCCGAGCTGGCCGCCTGCCTGGGCGTCAGCGAGGAGGACGTGGTCGAGGGCCTGGCGGTGGGCAACGCGTACACCGCCAGCTCGCTGGACTCCAGCCCCGGCGAGGAGGACGGTGACGGCCCGCTGGCCGAGCGGCTCGGCTACGAGGACCTCGCGCTGGAGGGCGTGGAGTACCGCGAGTCGCTCAAGCCGCTGCTGGCCAAACTGCCGCCGCGCGAGCGCCGGATCATCATGCTGCGGTTCTTCGCCAACCTCACCCAGTCGCAGATCGGCGAGGAGATCGGCATCTCCCAGATGCACGTCTCCCGACTGCTGACCAGGACCCTCACCCAACTGCGCGAGGGCCTGATCAGCGAGGGCTGACGGCACGCCCGGGACCGAGTGCCACCCGGCGTCCTGACGCGCCCCTGAGGGGCGCTCAGGGCGCCGTGAGCAGGTTGGCCCGCAGGCCCTCCAGCACCTCGTCGTCCAGCCCGAGTCCGTCCCGCCAGAACCCCTGGAAGGTGCCCCAGCCGGTCGCGACCTCCTCGAAGGCCGCCTCCAGGTAGGAGCGCTCCGCCCGGAAGACCGGGAGCAGCAGCTCCGGCTCCTGCATCAGGCCGCGGGTGAAGAAGCTGTCGACGATGTTCTCGACGATCCCGGCGGAGCGCTCGTTGGTGAGCAGGTAGTCGGCGAAGACCGTCTCGCGGTCCACGCCGAGGGCGGTCAGCAGGATCGCGGCCGTCCAGCCGGTGCGGTCCTTGCCGGCCGAGCAGTGGAAGAGCAGCGGCGGGCCGTCCGGCGCGGCCAGCAGGCGCAGCACCACGGCGAAGCGCTCGCGGGCCACCTGGTCGGTGACGAACCAGCGGTAGAGGCCGGTCATCATCGCGGCGGCCCTGCCGTCGCCGAGCAGGGCGCGCTGCTTCTCCGGGCTGCGGTCCGCCAGCGCGTCACGCAGCGTCACGTAGATGTCGAAGTCGGCGGCGAAGACCGGCACGTGGTGCAGGGTCACGCCGTCCGGCGTGGCGGGCTCCACGGTGATCGGGGTGGCCGACATCTCGGCGGCCGCGATCGCGGCGACCGGCAGGCCGGGGACCCGGTCGGGGCCGGCCTCGCGGACCTCGTCGAGGCTGCGCAGGTCGACCACCTGGCGCAGGCCGAGTGAGCCGAGCAGGCCGAGATCCGCGTCGGTGAGCCGGTTGAGGCCGTCGCTGCGCAGCGCGACGCCGTGCCGCAGCACCGTGCCGCCGGCCGCCCGGTAGCCGCCGAGATCGCGGGCGTTGACGGCGCCCTGCAGGCCGAGGCTCCGGGCCGGCAGGTCCGCGTCCGGGGCGCCCTGCGCCGCTTTCCGGGTGGCCTCGATAACGGCGGTCTCGGTCTGCTGCTCGGTCACGCGGCGGCCTCCATTGGATATTCGGACTGTGACATGGCACAACCCTGCGCGATATTGCATGAACCTGCCCGACGGAACGGGAGGATGTGCCAGAGTGTCATGCGCAACGCCGCCAGTGTAGGGCGCGCCACAGCCAGCCCCAGCGCACGGTGGGTGACCAGCGGTAACGCTCAGGCTTCGGGTTTTAATTTTCAATTCATTATTTGCGCAGCGGGTGCAGTTCCGGCCACAATCAGCGCCTTCATGGCATCGCCATGAACGTTGGTAACAGATTCGCTGCACTCCCGCCCATTTGGTCCCAATCGGTGCGGAGTCTCCACCAGGATGGGCGCCGGGCAGCCTGCTGCCCGCGAACAGCGACAGGGCAGGCGAGCGCCGAGCAGCGGAGCGCCCTGCCCAGGGGAGGAACACACATGGGTCGAGCGACCCGAAGAGTTGCCGCATGCGCGGCAGCAGTCCTGCTGGCCGGCGGCCTGCAGTCGTCCCTCGCACACGGTGCCAGCACGGCTCCCAGGATCGACCTCACGGTCCTGGTGATCAGTGACGGCGGGCCCGCGACGGCGGCCGTCGCCGCCGAGCTGAAGAGCCAGGGCACCCCGTACAAGGTCGTCGACCTCAACGACGCCAACCGCCCGGTCATCGATGCCGCCTTCCTCAGCGACACGGTCAACGGGCAGCCTCGCGGCAAGTACCAGGGCATCGTCATGCCCAACAACAACCCGTTCGCGGCGGGCTCCGCCGAGATGACGGCCCTCGCCACCTACGAGGCCGCCTTCGGCGTGCGCCAGGTCGACGCGTACACCTACGCCCAGCCGGACGTCGGCCTGAACTGGGCGGCGAACCCGGGCTACATGGGCAAGCTGGACGGTGTCCAGGGCCAGGTCACCACGGCCGGCCTGGCCGGCCCGTTCGGTTACCTCAAGGGCGCCGTGCCCTTCGAGGACAACGACCCGTCGGTGGACGAGAGCTACGGCTACCTGGCCACCCCGCTGGCCTCGCTGCCGGCCGGCGCCTCGTTCACGCCGCTGGTGGACGCCCCGATCCCGGGCTCCACCGCGCGCGGCTCGCTGGTCGGCGAGTACAGCCACGACGGCCGCAAGGAACTGGTCGTCACCTTCGTCTACAACCAGTACCAGCAGCAGTACCGGCTGCTGGCGCGCGGCATAGTCGACTGGATAACCCAGGGCGTCCACCTCGGCTACGACCGCAACTACTTCGCGGCCCACGTGGACGACGTCTTCCTGGCCGACGACCGCTGGGACACCGCGCTGAAGTGCACCCCCGGCGACGTCACCTGCCCGCCCGGCACCCCCGAGACGGCCAACCCGATCCGGATGACGGTCGCCGACGCGCAGTACGCCAAGCAGTGGCAGACCGCCAACAACTTCACCATGGACATGGTGTTCAACGGCGGCGGCAGCGAGGACTGGAAGGCCGACCACGAGACCACCACCGACCCGGTGGTGGACCAGATGATCGCCGACCAGACCAGCTACCGGTGGATCAACCACACCTACACGCACCCGTACCTGGGCTGTCTCCAGGACGTCTCGGTGGTGCCGTGGAAGTGCACGAAGGACGCCTCCGGCAACACGGTCTGGGTCGACCAGGCCACCATCACCTCCCAGATCAAGAACAACCTCGACTGGGCCACGGCGCGCAACCTGCACCTGGACAAGACCGAGCTGGTCACCGGTGAGCACTCCGGTCTGCTGACCGCCCCGCAGGAGACCAGCGACAACCCGTACCTGGCCCCCTCGCTGGTCGCCAACGGCGTCAAGTGGACGGCCAGCGACGCCTCCCGCGAGCCCGCCCAGCGGGCCGTCGGCTCGTCCACGCTGACCGTGCCGCGGTACCCGATGAACGTCTTCTACAACGCCGGCACGGCGAAGGAGGAGACCGACGAGTACAACTGGATCTACACCAGCGCGGCCAAGGGCGGCAGCGGCGTCTGCGAGAACAACGCCAACTCCACCTGCCTGCCGGCACCGCTGGACGTCAACACCGGCTACCAGTCGTACATCGTTCCGCTGGAGGCCCGGATCGACCTCGGCCACGTGCTGAGCAACGACCCGCGGCCGCACTTCATCCACCAGTCGAACCTGTCCGAGGACCGGATCGTCTACCCGGTGCTGGAGAAGGTCCTCTCGACCTACCGCTCGCTGCACGCCGACAACGCCCCGATCGTGAACCTGGCGCAGAAGGACATCGGCGCCGAGTTCCAGCGGCGCGCGGCCTGGAACGCGGCCCTCGCCTCCGGCCAGGTCACCGCGTACCGGGTCGGCGACACCGTGACGGTGTCCGCCCCGGCCGGCGTCCAGATCCAGGCCACCATGCCCACCGGCACCACGCAGAAGCTGTCCATCGGCACCACGCCGTTCGGCACCGCGTACGCCGGTACGCTGTCCGGCTGGGTGAAGCCCGCTCTGCTGCAGAGCGCCGTGACGCTGAAGCTGGCCGCAGCCCCGGCGGCGGCCCCGGCCGTCACGCCGAACGTCGCCGCCCAGTCGGTGACCGCACCGGCGCCGGCCGACAAGAAGGTCGTGCCGCAGGGCACCGCCGACGCCGTCCCGGCCGGCCCCGGCGACACCGTCCGGACCGACGCGCCGGTGCTGATCCCCGGTAGCGGGGCACCGGTCGCGGGCAAGGGCGCCACCACCGGTTCCGCCGGCAAGGGCACCGCCCAGGGCAGCAGCAAGACCGGCAAGGCCTCCGGGGGGAAGGCCGACCCGGCCAAGAAGACCGCCGGGACGACCGGCACCCGCTAAGAGGTGATACCGGTGGTGGGGCCGGGCCGTCCCCCGGCCCCACCACCGGCACCCGACCGGCCCTTCGGGCCGGACGCTTGACGCAAGGACAGGAGGGGGGAAAGCCATGCGCGTCACCCTGCTCACCGAGGGGACGTACCCGCACCAGCACGGCGGTGTGAGCGTCTGGTGCGACCAGCTCGTCCAGGGCATGCCGGACGTCGACTTCGACATCATCGCCGTCACGGGCACCGGCCACGAACCGCTGGCCTGGGAGCTGCCCGCCAACGTGCGGTCCGTCACGACCGCGCCGCTCTGGGGCCCGGCCACCGAGGGCAGAGCCCCGCGGGGCAAGGAGATGCGCCGCTTCCTCAACGCGTACGAACGCTTCCTGCACTCCATCCTCGACCCGGTCTACACCACCCACTTCGGCACCGAGCTGTACGGCTTCGCCGACCTCGCCCGCCGCGGGCTGCTCAGCCCGGCACTGCGGAGCGAGCGCGCCCTGCGCACCCTGCAGCACGTGTGGACCCGCGACTACCTCTCCACCGCCGTCTCCAGGCCCACCCTGCACGACGCGCTCAACGCCACCGACCTGCTGGAGCACGCGCTGCGCCCGCTGTCGGCCGAGCCGCCCAAGGAGGGCGTCGCGCACGCCGCCAGCGGCGGCCTGGCCACCCTGCCGGGGCTGATCGCCTCACAGCAGTACGGCGTACCGTTTCTCCTCACCGAGCACGGCATCTACCTGCGCGAGCGCTACCTCGGCTACCGCACAGGCCCGTACCGCTGGCCGGTCAAGGCACTGCTGCTCGGCTTCTACCGGATGCTCGCCGAGGAGAGCTACCGGCGGGCCGCGCTGGTCACCCCCGGCAACCGGTACAACCGGCGCTGGGAGGAGCGCGGCGGCACGCCGTCCGCGCACATCCGCACCGTCTACAACGGCGTGGACCCGGCGGCCTTCCCGCCCGCCGGACCCGAGCCGCAGACGCCCACGCTCAGCTGGGCCGGCCGGGTCGACCCGATCAAGGACCTGGAGACGCTGATCCGGGCCTTCGCGATCGTCCAGCGCGAGATACCCGAGGCCCGGCTGCGGCTGTTCGGCGGCACGCCCAAGGGTGGCGAGGCGTACCGCGACGGCTGCATAGCCCTGGCCGCCGAGCTCGGCATCGCCGACTCGGTGGCCTTCGAGGGCCGCGTCGCCGACATCACCGACGCGTACGCGGCGGGGAACGTGGTGATGCTCTCCAGCATCAGCGAGGGCTTCCCGTTCACCCTGATCGAGGCGATGTCCTGCGGCCGCTCCACCGTCTCGACCGACGTGGGCGGCGTGCGCGAGGCCGTCGGCGACACCGGCCTGGTCGTCCCCCCGCGCGAACCCGAACCCATGGCCGCCGCCGCCATCGAGCTGCTGCGCGACCCCGAGCGCCGCGCCCGGCTGGGCGAGCAGGCCCGGCTGCGGGTGATCGAGCAGTTCACGCTCCGCCAGAACATCGACGGCTTCCGCGGCATCTACACCGAGCTGCTGGGCACCTCCCGCTGGCTGCCGAACGGCGTGGTCGCGGTCCAGGACGGCGCCCCGGCCGGCTGGGACGAGCCCGTGGCCCTGGGCGAGCGCGACGAGGTGACGGCGTGAACGAGCGAACCATGGAGTACAGCGAGGTGGCGGCGTGAGTGGACCCCTCCGTCTCGTCCCCGACGAGGCCGGCCCGGACTGGGCCGAACAGACCGTGCAGCTGCGCACCCTCCCGCGCAAGCGCCGCCGGCAGGCGGTGCCCGCGCAGCCGGTCGAGCCGCAGGAGCAGCTCGACCTCTCCCCCGACCCGCTGGACGAGCTGGCCGAACGGCTCGCCGACGTCTGCGCGGACGCCGTCCACCCCTACGAGATCGCGGCCTTCCTGGAGTCCGACGGCCTCTCCGACGAGCAGGCCGGGCTGCTGTACGGCCGCCCCGACGCGTTCACCGTCGCCGAGGAGCTGTTCGAGAAGGTCGAGCGCCGCTACCCCGGCCCGAGCGCCGAGTTCGCCAACCCCTGGCGGGCCGACCCCTGGCGCTGCGTGGTCCGCGGACTGGTCTTCGCCCTGCCCGGACTCGGCTACCTGCTCGGCGCCAACCTGTTCGCGGCCACCCGGATGCGATTCGGCCTCCCCTCGGGGATGCTCGCGCTCTCGGTGGCCACCCTGGTCAGCTGGTCCTGGAACCAGGCGCTGGCGCACCGCTCGTACGCCTGGCTCGGCCGCGGCCGGCGCCGGGCGGCCGGGCTCTGCCTGGCCGTCGGAGCTCCGCTGGGCGCGCTGGTCGCGGCCACCGCCGGGTACGTGATCGGCGGCCCGCTCGGGGCGCTCTGCTTCGCCGCCGGGCAGTCCGGCTACCTGGCGGCGGCCACCGTGCTGCTGGTACTCGGCCGGGAGAAGTTCCTGCTGGTCGCGCTGGCGCCGTCCGCGGTCGGCGCGGGCGTGGTGCTCGCCGTCGACGTGCCGCAACTGGTCCGCACGGTCGTCCTGCTGTCCTCGCTCGGGCTGGCGGTGGGGCTGGCCGCCCGGGAGATCGTCCGCTGCCTGCGCAGCGAGCAGGACTCCACGGCCCTGAGGCTCCCGCTCCTGCACGAGCTGCCGCACCTGCTGTTCGGGCTGGCGGTCGGCACGCTCACCCTGATCGCCGGCCTCGGCGCCACCGTCCACCAGGCGGTCCGCACCGGCGCCGCCGAAGGCGCGTCAGCCAGCCCGACGGGGCCGGCGATGATCGCGCTGACGCTCAGCCTCGGGCTCGCCGAGTGGCTGCTCTTCCGCTACCGGGCGATGGCCGTCGCCGCGCTGCGGACCAGCCACACCCCGGCCGCGTTCGTCCGCCGCACCGGCGGCGTGCTGCTCGGCTGCCTGTTCATCTACCTCACCACCGTGGCCGCGCTGGACGCCGCCGCCACCGTGCTCTGGCCCGGCGCCCCGGCGCTCGGCGTCCCGGAGCTCGGTGCGCTGCTGCTGCTGGGCGGCTCGCTCTGGCTGGCGCTGCTGCTGAACGCCTTCGGGCTCAGCTGGAGCACGGCCCTGATCTGTCTGGCAGCCGCGGGCGCCGAGTGCACCGCGCTGCTGACCGGGGTGGACCCGACCGTCCTGCAGCTGATCGGCTGCGGGGCCGCGGCGGCCGTCCTCACCGCAATCGCCGGGCCCGTGCTCGGCCGCACCACCAAGCACCGCTGAACCGTCCGACACCACCGACCACCGGCCACGGCCGGTGCACGCCGGGCCACCACTGACGTCCCGCCCGGCCGTCCCCGAGGAACAGAAAGCGAATCACGCATGAGCAGCGTCGCCGTCACCGGAGCCGAGGGCTTCATCGGCTCCCACCTCGTCGAGACCCTGGTCGCCGACGGACACCAGGTCCGCGCCATGGTCCAGTACAACTCCTTCTCCTCCTTCGGCTGGCTGGAGACCCTGTCCAAGGAGGTGCTGGAGTCGGTCGAGATCGTCCTCGGCGACGTCCGCGACCCGGGCTCCGTCAACGGCCTGGTCAAGGGCACCGAGGCGGTCTACCACCTGGCCGCACTGATCGCGATCCCGTACTCGTACCGGGCCCCGCACTCGTACGTCGACACCAACGTCACCGGCACCCTCAACGTGCTGGAGGCCGTGCGCCACCTGGAGATCCCCCGCCTGGTGCACACCTCCACCAGCGAGACCTACGGCACCGCGCAGACCGTGCCGATCACCGAGGACCACCCGATCAACACCCAGTCCCCGTACGCCGCCTCCAAGGCCGGCGGGGACCGGCTGGCCGACAGCTACCACGCCAGCTTCGAGACCCCGGTCGTCACGCTGCGCCCGTTCAACACCTTCGGCCCGCGCCAGTCGATGCGCGCCGTCATCCCGACCGTGATCGCCCAGGTCGCGGCCGGCGAGACCGAGATCACCCTCGGCGACCTGCGCCCCACCCGCGACTTCACCTTCGTCAAGGACACCGCCAACGCCTTCCGCACGGTCGGCACCGCCCCGGCCGAGACCGTGGTCGGCAAGACCTTCAACGCCGGCACCGGCGGCGAGATCTCGGTCGGCGACCTGGTCACCCTGGTCGGCAAGCTGATGGGCGTCGACCTCCTGGTGAAGGAGGACGAGCAGCGCATCCGCCCGGCCAACTCCGAGGTCATGCGGCTCGTCGCGGACGCCACCCGGCTGCGCACCGCCACCGGCTGGGCACCCGCCTTCTCGCTGGAGGAGGGCCTGGAGCAGACCATCGAGTTCTTCCGCGACCCGGCCAACCTGGCCCGCTACAAGACCGACATCTACAACGTCTGACGCCGCCGCACCACCTGCCAGAACTCGCTAACCAAGGCTCCTGTCGCACTAAATTCCGTGGGGGAAACACCATGCATGCAGTGATCCTGGCCGGCGGTAAGGGCGTCCGTCTCCGCCCCTACACCACCGCGCTCCCCAAGCCGCTCGTCCCGATCGGCGACCAGCACGCGATCCTGGAGATCGTGATGCGCCAGCTCGCCGCCGCGGGCTTCAAGACCGTCACCCTGGCCATCGGCCACCTCGGCCACATCATCCGCGCGTACGTCGGCAACGGCTCCCAGTGGGGCCTGCGGGTCGGCTACGCCGTCGAGGACAGCCCGCTCGGCACCATGGGCCCGTTGCTCACCATGCAGGACCGGCTGCCCGAGAACTTCCTGGTGATGAACGGCGACATCCTCACCGACCTGGACTTCGCCGGGGTGCTCAAGCACCACGAGGCCTCCGGGGCGCCGCTCACCATCGCCACCTACGCCCGCCAGGTCAAGATCGACTTCGGCGTGCTGACCACCGACTCCGGATCCATCACCGGCTTCCAGGAGAAGCCGAGCATCGACTACCGGGTCTCGATGGGCGTCTACGGCGTCTCCCGCTCGGCGCTCGCCAAGTACACGCCCGGCCTGCCGCTCGGCTTCGACGAGCTCGTGCTGGACCTGCTCGCCGCCCAGACCCCGCCGTCCGCCTACGAGTTCGGCGGCTACTGGCTGGACATCGGCCGCCCCGACGACTACGACCGGGCCAACGCCGAGTTCTCGCTCATCCGCTCGCAGCTGATGCCGGCCGAGTCCGAGGGCCTGTACGCCGTCCCGGGCGGGCAGGAGCAGCCGGTCCCGGCCGCCCGCACCGCACCGGACGCCGGTCTCGCCGCCGCACCCGACCAGCCCGCCACGGCCGCCGCCGGCCCCGAGAAGGACGGACGGGCCGCGTGAGGATCCTGCTGCTCGGCGCGGACGGCTTCCTCGGCCGGCACGCCGCCACCGTCCTGCGGTCGCTGCCCGGCGCCACCGTGCTGACCGCCGGGCGCCGGCCCGACCACGACCTGCGCCTCGACCTGGCCACCGCCCAGGCCGGCCCGCTCGGCGAGGAGCTGGCCGCGCTCGCCCCCGACGCGGTGGTCAACTTCGCCGGCGCGGTGGCCGGCAGCGCGGTCACGCTCGCCGAGGTCAACGCCCGTGGCCCGGCCGTGCTCTGCGAGGCGCTCCGGGAGGGCGCCCCGAAGGCCCGGCTGGTGCACATCGGCTCGGCCGGCGAGTACGGCGTCTGCGCCCCCGGCAGCTCGCTCGCCGAGGACGCCGACGCCCGCCCGGTCGGCGTCTACGGCGCCACCAAGCTCGCCGGCTCCCTCGCGGTGGCCGGCTCGCCGCTGGACGCCGTCGTGCTGCGGGTCTTCAACCCGGTCGGCCCGGGCGCCCCGGCCGGCTCGCTGCCCGGCCGGCTCGCCGCCGAGCTGCGCCGGGCCGCCCCGGAAGGTGCCGACGGCGTGGTGAAGGTCGGGGACCTCTCGGCCCACCGCGACTTCGTCGACGCCCGGGACGTCGCCCGCGCGGTCGGCCTGGCCGTCGCCGCCGAGCGCCCGCTGCCCCGGGTGCTCAACCTGGCCTCCGGCCGGGCACAGCCGGTCCGGGCGATCGCCGACGGCCTGGTCGCGGCGGCCGGCTTCACCGGCCGGATCGACGAGAGCGGTGCCGGCTCCGAGCGCTCGGCCGCCGTCTCCTGGCAGCAGGCCGACGTCTCGGCCGCCGCCCGGGAGCTCGGCTGGCACCCGGAGACCGGCCTCGCCGACACCCTGCGCGACCTCTGGCTCAGCACCGGCCCACTGGTCGCCGCATGACCGGCGCAAGCCCGAACGACGGCCGCCTGCTGGTGCCGCTGTACGTCCACCCCGCGGTGGACCCGGCGGCCTGGCAGGCGGTCGCCGCCGCCGACCCGGGCCGGATCGCCGCCGTCGTGCTCAACCTCGCCGACGGCCCCGGCGACACCCCCGACAACGTCTTCGCCGAGGCCGCCGACGAGCTGCACAAGGCCGGCCTCCCGCTGCTCGGCTACGCCGACACCGACTACGGCCGACGGCCGCACGCCGCCGTGGTGAACGACATCCTGACCTACCGTCAACGCCACGGCATCACCGGCGTCTACCTCGACCAGGTCGCCACCCATCCGGGCGCGCTGGCGCACTACCGACGGCTCGCCACCGCGGCCCGCGCCGCCGGCTGCGCCACCGTGGTGTTCGGCCACGGCGACCACCCCGACCCCGGATACGCCGAGGTCGGCCTCGCCGACCTGCTGGTCACCTTCGAGGGCGACTGGACGGCCTACCGGGAGATGACCCTGCCGCTCTGGACCGGACGGCACGCCGCCGCACGGTTCTGCCACCTCGTGTACGACGTCCCCGCCGACCAGGCCCGGGACGCCGTCGCCCTGATCGCCGCACGCCGGGCCGGTGTCGGCTGCGCCGTCCCGGGCGCCGGGGAGAACCCCTGGAGCACCCTTCCGCACGGCCTGGCCGTCTGACCGACCACCCGACCTTCCCGCCGCACCGTCGCCGAACCGACCTGATCCGACTCGGAGTTCGACCACCGTGACACGCCGCACCCGGCCCCTGCTGGCCGCCCTCGCCCTGACCACCGCCCTGCTGGCGACCTCGTGCAGCAGCTCGGGTTCGGAGGACGGGGACGACTCCTCGGCCGACGCCACCGGCACCCAGCCGCCCGCGGCCACCGCCACCACCGAGCCGGGCACCCCGTCGGCACCCACGACGGCCACTCCCGGAACTCCCGGGACCCCCGCGACTCCCGGCACGCCCAGCACCCCGGGCACCCCCGGAGCCACCCCGGCGACCCCGGGCACCCCCGGCAGTCCGTCGGCCCCCGGCACGCCCGGCACGCCGCCGCAGCCCGCAGGCTCCCGTTGGCAGCCCACCCCCGGCCTCGCCTGGCAGTGGCAACTCGGCGGCGGCGTCGACCAGTCGGTGGACGTCCCGGTCTACGACATCGACGGCTTCGAGACCGACGCCGCGACCGTCGCCGCCCTGCACGCCAAGGGCCGCAAGGTGATCTGCTACATCAACGCCGGGTCCTGGGAGGACTTCCGCCCCGACTCCACCGCCTTCGCCAAGGCCCTCCAGGGGGACGGCAACGGCTGGAAGGGCGAGAAGTGGTTCGACATCCGCAAGATCGACCAGCTGAAGCCCCTGATGGCCTCCCGCTTCGACATGTGCAGGAGCAAGGGGTTCGACGCCGTCGAACCGGACACCATCGAGGCCTACAACCAGAACAGCGGCTTCCCGCTGACCGCCGACGACCAGCTCCGGTACAACCGCATGCTGGCCGGGCTCGCGCACGAACGCGGCATGGCGATCGGCCTGAAGAACGACCTGGAGCAGATCCCCGCCCTGCTGCCCGACTTCGACTTCGCCGTGAACGAGGAGTGCGCCCAGTTCAACGAGTGCGCCCGGCTCTCGCCGTTCGTGCAGGCGGGCAAGGCGGTCTTCCACGTCGAGTACAAGCTCGGCACGGAGAAGTTCTGCGAGAAGACCAAGTCCCTCGGCTTCAGCTCGATGCAGAAGAAGCTCGAACTGGACGCCTGGCGGAAGCCCTGCTGACCCGACAGGGCGGGCAGTCCGCCAGGCACTCCGTCCAGCGGGTTACTTGACCGCCAACCAGATGACGGCACCCAGAACGGCCAGCGCGACGACGGCGATCACCGCGATCAGGCCGGTCCGGCTGCCGTTGCTGGTGCTGCCGTAGGTGGAGACGGAGCCCGGCGCCTGGGGTGCCGGGCTCTCGTCGACGAACGCCCGGAACATCTGGGTGCTGCCGGCGGGGTCGTAGTCGTTGTCAGCCATGGCACGGACTCTAACGAATCCGTGGACCCCGCCGACACCCCGGACCCTCCTCCGGCACGCTCCCCCCACGTCTCCCCCCTCCTGTCCTCCCAGGGTTCGTCCCCGCTCCCTTGCGACAGGGGTGCGACAAGCGTGTGAAGTCCGCCCGGATCATGGAATGCCCACCCGCCCGATCCGGTTGACTCCGCTCATGACCGGAAACCACAGTGACGCCCCCGGCCGGGTCCGGCTGGGCACCTCCGACCTCGCCGTGTACCCGCTCTCCCTCGGCGGCAACGTCTTCGGCTGGACGGCCGACGAGGAGCAGTCCTTCGCCGTCCTCGACGCCTACGCAGCCGCCGGCGGCAACTTCGTCGACACCGCCGACACCTACTCCTCCTGGGTGCCCGGCAACGTCGGCGGCGAGTCCGAGACCATCATCGGCAACTGGATCCGCAGCCGGGGCAACCGCGACGACCTGGTGATCGCCACCAAGGTCGGCCTGCACCCCGAGGCCCGCGGCCTGAGTGCGGCCAACATCAAGTCCTCGGTCGAGGGCTCGCTGCGCCGCCTCGGCACCGACCGCATCGACCTCTACTACACCCACCAGGACGACGACACCCCGGTCGAGGAGTTCGTCACCGCGCTGAACGAGCTGGTGAAGGAGGGCAAGATCCGCGAGGTCGCCGCCTCCAACATCAGCGCCGAGCGGCTCGCCGAGGCGCTGGCCTTCGCCGCGAGCGAGGGCCTGGCCAAGTACGTCGCCGTCCAGCCGCACTACAACCTGGTCTCCCGCGCCACCTTCGAGGGCCCGCTGGCCGACGTGGTCGCCGACCACGGCCTGGCCACCGTCCCGTACTACGCGCTCGCCTCCGGCTTCCTCACCGGCAAGTACCGCCCCGGCGGCGGCGAGGTCGCGAGCGCCCGCTCCGAGGGCGCCTCCCGCTACCTGGCCGACCCGCGCGGCCCCAAGGTCCTGGAGGCGCTGGACACCGTCGCCGCCGAGCACGGGGCCGAGCCCGCCACGGTCGCCCTGGCCTGGCTCAACGCCCGCCCGACGGTCGCCGCCCCGATCGCCAGCGCCCGCACGGTCGAGCAACTCCCCCCGCTGCTGGCCGCCGCCTCCCTGCGCCTCACCCCGGAACAGCTCACCCTGCTGAACACCGCCTCCGCGTGAGCGGAGCCCCCCTCCGGGCGGGCACGGCAGCGGCCCGGGCGGTACGGCAGCGGGCCCCCACGGGACGGGTCCCGGCGGGGGCGCCCCCCGGCCGCCGCCGGGCCGGCGCCCGGGCCG
>NZ_JBHJUK010000031.1:0-69290 GCF_042266225.1 Kitasatospora sp. NPDC056181 | reverse complement strand
GCGCCGGCCTCCAGGTCGACGGCGTCGGTGATGATGCCGGAGCCGATCCGCAGCGCGACGCGGGCGGCGACCTCCTTGCCCTCACCGGAGGAGGTGACCAGGACGGCACCGGCCCCGGCGGCCGTGGCGATCTGCGCCAGCGCGTCCACCTTGGGGACGACCAGCTGGTCGGCGAACTCGGCGCCGTCGGCGACGTACACCTTCGCCGCGCCGAACTCGCCGGCCTTGGCGGCGATGTCGGCGGCGGCCGCACCGGCACCGAGGACGACGGCCGACGGCTCGCCGATCCGGCGGGCCAGGGTCAGCAGTTCCAGGGCCGGCTTGCGGACCACACCGTCGGCGTGGTCCACCAGGACGAGAATCTCAGCCATTGCTCAATGTCTCCGTGTTTCGCTGGATCAGGGTCAGGGGTGGGCCGGCTCAGATGAACTTCTGGTCGGCGAGGAAGGCGGCGAGCTGCCTGCCGCCCTCGCCCTCGTCCTTGACGACCGTGCCCGCGGTCCGCGCCGGACGCGCCGCCACCGACTCGACCGCCGTCCACGACCCGCCCAGACCGACCTCGTCGGCCTCGATGCCCAGGTCGTCCAGGTCCAGCGACTCGACCGGCTTCTTCTTCGCCGCCATGATCCCCTTGAACGAGGGGTAGCGGGCCTCGCCCGACTGGTCGGTCACCGACACCACCGCCGGCAACGGGGCCTCCACCAGCTCCGTCGCCGCGTCACCGTCCCGGCGGCCCTTCACCACGCCGCCCTCGACCGACACCTCGGACAGCAGCGTCACCTGCGGCACGCCCAGGCGCTCCGCCAGCAGCGCCGGCAGCACACCCATCGTGCCGTCCGTCGACGCCATACCACCGATCACCAGGTCGAACCCGGTCTTCTCCAGCGCCTTCGCCAGCACCGCCGACGTCCCGATCACGTCCGAGCCGTGGATGTCGTCGTCGTTCACGTGCACGGCCTTGTCCGCGCCCATCGACAGCGCCTTGCGCAGCGCGTCCTTCGCGTCGTCCGGCCCGACCGTCAGCACCGTGACCTCGGCGTCGCCGTTCGCCTCCGCGATCCGCAGCGCCTGCTCCACGCCGTACTCGTCCAGCTCCGACAGAAGGCCGTCCACGCCCTCCCGGTCGGTGGTGTGGTCGTCCGCGAAACGACGGTCACCCGTCGCGTCCGGCACGTACTTCACACAGACAACGATCCTCAAGCTCATGAGCGGTTCTCCTGTTACGGGTGCACTGGTCCATGGCCTCAGGTCATGCCGAGGGTACTGAGTGCCAAGAGCGGTCCGGGTGCGGCCTGCGGGCGACAAGCGCCACCTGGACCGGCATGCCGTGTCGGCTCTCTTCGACTGGCGTCAGAGGCTCTCCGGAGAGAGTACGGCACTCAGTACCCCGCGTAAAGGAACTCAGTACCCTTCGGCTGCTCACGGCCCCTCGCCACCCAGGACGACGGCGGCCTCGCCGGTGTAGAGGCGGAAGGTCATCGACTCCTGGAGGTACAGGGAGACCGACTCGGCGTCGTGGGAGAGGTAGCCGACGGAGACGTCCTGGCCGAGGACGAGCTCGAAGTCGCCGCCGCGCGCGGAGAGCAGGTAGGCACCCCGGATGGCCGGGGCCCAGATGATCTCGCCGTCGAGGAGGCGGCCGATGTGGGCGGCGACGGGGTAGCCGTGGTCGCTCGTCTCGCTGACGGCGGTGAAGGGGTCGGCGCCGAGCAGGAGCGAGTAGGGGCCGCCGACGCCGGCCAGGCGCAGGGCGGTGAGGGCCTGGCTCACGGTGGTGGGGTAGTCGCGGACGTCGGCGGGGAGCGGGATGGGCGGATTGGTGGCGCCGGCCCGGATGCCCTCGATGGCGGCGGCCTGGTAGCCCTCGAAGATCGCGCGGTCCTCGGCCAGGGCGAGGGTCCGGGCGGCGTCCTTGACCGGCTGCCAGTCGGAGTCGCGGGAGCCGCGTTCGACGTCGTCCACGGCGGCGCGGGCGACGGTGAAGGGGACGCGCAGCTCGACCAGCGGCCGGGCCTCGCGGGCGTGCGCGAGGACGCCGTCGGCGGGCGGGGCGATGCCGGTCAGGTGGCCGGTGCCGACGGCGGCGAGGGTGGGGCCCTCGGGGCCGTGCAGGTCGACCACGCGGCGGCCGGCGATGTGGAGCTTGAAGGTCTGCCGGGCCTCCTCCTCGATCTCCGCCCAGGCGGCGGCGGAGACGGGGGCCAGGTCGCGGTGCAGGTTGCTCATCGGACGGGGGTCCTCTTCAGACTGCCGATGGCGAGCGAGCCATCGGGCGCGGGGACGGAGGCGGTGGTGGCGGCGTGCGCGGCGGTTCGCGTGACGGCCTCCGCGGCGGCCTGCCCGGCGGCTCCCCCGGCGGACGGGGAGGGCGCGGGCGGCGGGTCGTCCAGGAGGGCGGCGGCCGGGACGAAGTAGAGCGACCCGGTGACGGCCGTGGAGAAGTCGAGCAACCGGTCGTGGGTGCCCGGCGGCCGGCCGACGAACATGTTGCGCAGCATCTCCTCGGTCACCTCGGGGGTGCGCGCGTACCCGATGAAGTAGGTGCCGGACTCCCCCTGCCCCTCGAAGGACCCGAACGGCATGTTGAAGCGCATGATCTGCCGCTCCCTCCCGTCCGGACCGGTGACCCCGGTGAGGGCGACGTGCGCGTCCGGGGGCTTGACCGCGTCGTCCAGCTCGACGTCCCCGAGCTTGGTGCGGCCGACGGCCCGCTCCTGCTGCTCGACGGGCAGGGCGTTCCAGGCGGCGAGGTCGTGCAGGTACTTCTGGACGATGACGTAGCTGCCGCCGGCGAACCCAGGGTCCTCGGCGCCGACGGTGACGGCTTCGGCGGCGGCCCGCCCCTCGGGGTTCTCGGTGCCGTCGACGAAGCCGAGCAGGTCACGGTCGTCGAAGTAGCGGAAGCCGTGGGCGGCGTCGACCACGGTGGCGGCGCCGGCGAGGCGCCGGGTGAGTCGGCCGGCCAGTTCGAAGCAGAGGTCCATCCGGGCGGCCCTCAGGTGGAGCAGCAGGTCGCCGGGGGTGGCCGGGGCGCGGTGGCGGGCCCCGGCCACCTCGCGGAAGGGGTGGAGTCCGGCGGGGCGGGGGCCGGCGAAGAGCCGGTCCCAGGCGTCGGACCCGATGCCGGTGACGCAGGTCAGCCCGCCCTCCGGGGCGCGGAAGCCGACCGCCCGCCGCAGTCCGGCGAGGTCGGGCAGCAGGTCGCGGACGACCTGTTCGCCGCCGGGGTCGATGGTGAGGACGAGGAAGATCGCGGCGCTGGTCAGCGGGGTGAGGACGGCCTGCGACTGGAGTGCGGGCCCGGACGGCACGGCGGACTCCACCTCAGGGCTCCCGGGAGGGCGGGACCGGGTGGATCGCAGCAAATCTGATCATGCGGACGATTACACCGCAGAGCGGACATTCGGGCACGGCCGACACACGTCCGACGGCCCCGGCGGGCAACCCCTGGCCCGGGCGGGCGGCCCCGGCGGGCGACCCGGGCGGGCGGCCTTGGCCCGGCCGCCGTCAGGCCCGGCGCCGGCATGCCGAAGGGGCGGGCCCGCGGGCCCGCCCCTTTCGCGCCGCTCACCGCGTCGCCGTCAGACCCGCAGGGCCGCCAGCTGCTGGGCGAACGGCACCACGGCCTCCGGCTGCTCCGCGCCCGCCGGGCCGCGGCCGGCCAGCAGGGCCGCCAGCTCCCCCGCCGCGCGGTCGATCCGGCCCGGGAGGCCGCCGGTGTGCCCGTCCCCCGTCGTACCCCAGTCGTCGGTGGCCGCGTACACCGCGGTGGGGACGACCACCGACCGCAGGTAGGCGAAGAGCGGCCGGACGGCGTGCTCCAGGGCCAGCGAGTGCCGCGGGGTGCCGCCGGTGGCGGCGATCAGCACCGGCTTGCCGGCCAGCGCGTCGTGGTCGATCACGTCGAAGAACGACTTGAACAGACCGCTGTACGACGCGGTGAAGATCGGCGTCACGGCGATCAGGCCGTCCGCGTGCGTCACCGCCTCGATCGCCCCGCGCAGCGCCGCACCGGGGAACCCGGTCACGAAGTTGTGCGCGATGTCGGTGGCGAGGTCACGCAGTTCGACCACCGTGACCTCCACCGACCCGCCGTCCAGGCCGAGCTGACGGACCGTCGAGTCCGCCAGCCGGTCGGCCAGCAGGCGCGTCGAGGACGGCTTGCTCAGCCCGGCGCTGACCACCACCAGCCTGTACGTGCTCACTTGGCCACCTCCGTCGTCTCCTCCTGCTGCCCAGCGGTGAGTTCGGCCGCGACCCGGGCGGCGTGCGTCGGCCCGTCCGGGACCTCGGCGGGCCGGCCCTTGGCGAACTCCTCGCGCAGCACCGGCACGACCTCCTCGCCGAGCAGGTCCAGCTGCTCCAGCACGGTCTTCAGCGGCAGGCCGGCGTGGTCCATCAGGAACAGCTGGCGCTGGTAGTCGCCGAAGGACTCGCGGAAGGTCAGCGTCTTCTCGATGACCTCCTGCGGGCTGCCCACGGTGAGCGGGGTCTGCTCGGTGAACTCCTCCAGCGAGGGCCCGTGCCCGTACACCGGCGCGTTGTCGAAGTACGGGCGGAACTCGCGCACCGCGTCCTGCGAGTTCCTCCGCATGAACACCTGCCCGCCGAGGCCGACGTACGCCTGCTCGGGCGTGCCGTGCCCGTAGTGGGCGTAGCGCTCGCGGTAGAGCTCGACCAGCTTCTGGAAGTGCTCCTTGGGCCAGAAGATGTTGTTCGCGAAGAAGCCGTCCCCGTAGTAGGCGGCCTGCTCGGCGATCTCCGGGCTGCGGATCGAGCCGTGCCAGACGAACGGCGGGACGCCGTCCAGCGGGCGCGGGGTGGAGGTGAAGGACTGCAGCGGGGTGCGGAAGCGCCCGGACCAGTCCACCACGTCCTCGCGCCACAGCTGGTGCAGCAGCGCGTAGTTCTCGATCGCGAGCGGGATGCCCTGGCGGATGTCCTTGCCGAACCACGGGTAGACCGGGCCGGTGTTGCCGCGGCCCATCATGACGTCCACCCGGCCCTCGGCGAGGTGCTGGAGCATCGCGAAGTCCTCGGCGATCTTCACCGGGTCGTTGGTGGTGATCAGCGTGGTCGAGGTCGAGAGGATGATGCGCTCGGTCTGCGCGGCTATGTAGCCGAGCATGGTCGTCGGCGAGGACGGCACGAACGGCGGGTTGTGGTGCTCGCCGGTCGCGAAGACGTCCAGGCCGACCTCCTCGGCCTTTCGGGCGATGGCCACCATCGCCTTGATCCGCTCGTGCTCGCTCGGGGTGCGGCCGGTCGTGGGGTCGGGGGTGACGTCGCCGACGGTGAAGATTCCGAACTGCATGCTGCTCACCACACTCCAGGTGAATCCCGGCTTCAGGATCCGATCGTCAAAGTTTCAACCACCTTAGCATCGGCCTGTCCGGCGTTATTCCCCACCAGCGCCCGACCCCTTGCCCGTCACTGCACCGCCGGCCCGCGCGCGGCCACGACGCGCGCGACAATGAAAGGACTAAGGACGGCCGGCCCGGAACCCCCGAAGGACGGCGAGCCGATGGCGGCCTACATCTCGGTGAGCGCACTGAGCCACGAGGGCCTGGTGCGGGAGCACAACGAGGACAGCCTGACGGTCGGTCCATGGACGCTCTGTGCGACCGTGACCACCAACCCGCAGACCCTGCTCTTCCCGCTCGGCCCGCCCTGCGTGGTCGCGGTGGCGGACGGCCTCGGCGGGCACCCCGGCGGCGAGATCGCGAGTGCGCTCGTCGCCCGGGAGCTCGCGGCGGCCGGGCCCTCACTGGAGGACGAGGAGGCCGTCCGGGAGACGCTCCAGACCTGCAACCGGGCCGTGTTCGCGGCGGCGGCCGGCGACCCCGGACTGGGTGCCATGGGGACCACGGTGGCCGGCGTGGTGCTGCTGCCCGAACAGGCGGTGACCTTCAACGTGGGCGACAGCCGGGTCTACCGGATCGACGGCGACGACCTGCGCCGGGTCAGCGTGGACGACAGTCCGCCGCTGCCCCCGGGGCGGCGCACCACCTCCCTGGTCACCCAGACCCTCGGCGGCTCGCTCGGGCTGACCTTCGTCGAGCCGCATGTGAGGACCGCCCCGCTGGCGGCCGGCGACCGCTTCCTGGTGTGCAGCGACGGGCTCACCGACCCGGTGCCCGAGGAGGAGCTGTCCGGACTGCTGGCGGGCACCGACGAGGACGACGAACGAGCCGACGGGCGGGCCGCGTTCGAGCTCTGGAAGGCCGCGATCGAGGCGGGCGGGCCGGACAACATCACGCTGGCCCTGGTACGGGTCGGCGGTTAGCCGCCAGGCGGGTGCGGGAGGGACACGCGGGGCCGCGCCGCCGGGCGGCCGCGGGCCGGGGGGATCGAGTGTCGACCGGCGGATCATCGGCCTGATGACCCGTCAACACCACAGGATGTCAACGCAGCTGAGCCATTCCGCCGGACCGGCGCCCGCCGCGGGGTGGCGGCGCGCAGACGGAGCGGGGCTGTCGGTCGTACGACCGACAGTCCCGCTCAACTCCCGTGGCCCCGCCGGGAACAGACGGCTCGTGCCGTCGGCCCGGGGGCCCGGCAGGTCACTTGCGCAGCAGCAGGATGACGCCGGCGGTCACCAGGCCGACCACGACGGCGGCGGCGCCGTAGGCCAGGCGGTGGGCGCGCAGCACCGGCAGGAAGCGGTCGACGGCGTAGCGGCCGGGCCCGGTCAGGGCGAGCGCGGCGGCGCCCGCGGTGAGCAGCAGTTCGTACTCGCTGCCCTTCGGGGCGAAGAATCCGCCGCCCCAGGTGACGGCGAGCGCGTTGACCATGGTGCCGAGGATCGCGGCAGCGGCCAGCGGGGTCAGCAGGCCGACGGCCAGGGCGAGGCCGCCGAAGGTCTCCGTGAGGCCCGCGACGACGGCCATCGCGTTGCCGGCCGGGTAGCCGCTCATGGTGAAGAACTGGCCGGTGCCGTCGATGCCGCCGCCGCCGAACCAGCCGAACAGCTTCTGGCTGCCGTGCGCGGCCATGGTCAGGCCGAGGGCGAGGCGCAGCAGGAGCAGGCCGGCGTCGTAGGCGTGCGGGGAGGTCGTCGCGGAGTCGGGGGTCGCCCGCTCCGGGAGGACGGTGGTGGTGGGGGCGGTCGTGCTCGGGCTGGTGCTCGGCATGCGCGTCTCCATCAGTCGGGGTCGTTCTGGGCAAGGAAGGACAGGGGCGGCCGGGAGGTGGTGCCGTCGTTCACACCGTCGTTCAAATTCGAACCAGCCGCTCCACGACCGTACCCGGAAGTTCGAATTTGAACAACACGCCGCGGGCGCGGTCGCGACACGCCGACGGCCAGGCGCCGTACGGTCGGCGGGCAGCGGACGGACGGGCGGCGAGTCGCGGGTGGACGGGCGGCGGACGGACGGACGGCGAGTCGCGAGTGGATGGGCACGGGGGCAGGGTGGAGGTATGGCTCATCGCAGGGAACACCGGCGCTCCGCGCAGCCCGGCACGCCGTACGCCGAGGCGCTGGCCGCGTTCGGCGACCGCGTCCGGCTGGTCACCCCCGACCAGTGGGACTCTCCGACGCCGTGCGCCGACTGGTCGGTCCGCGAGGTGGTCAACCACCTCACCGGGGAGCAGCTCTGGGTGCCCGAGTTGCTCATGGGCTCGACGGTCTCCGAGGTCGGCACCCGCTTCGACGGCGACGTGCTCGGCTCCGACCCGGCCGCCGCCTGGACCGCCGCGGCCGATGCCGCCCGTGCGGCGTTCGAGGTACCCGGAGCCACCGAGCTGACCGTCCACCTCTCCTTCGGCGACGTCACCGGCCAGTACTACCTGGACCAGCTCACCGCCGACGCCGTCGTGCACACGTGGGACCTCGCCGAGGGGATCCGCCGCCGCACCCGGCTGCCGGCCGGGCTGGTCGAGTTCGCGCTGGGCGAGTACACCGGCTACGGGGACCTCTCCGGCAGCGGGCTCTTCGACCCGCCGCTGCCGGTGCCGGACGACGCGAGCCCGCAGACCCGGCTGCTCGCCCTCACCGGGCGCCGCGACCGGCCCTGACCCGGCCCTGACCCTGACCCGGCCCTGACCGCGAACGGCCCTGACCGCGACCGCCCGGCCCCACCCGGCGGGCGCCGGCGCGGCCGCGCCCACGGGATCCGTCCGGACGACGACGGCCCTGGCAGGAGCCGCCGCGGCGCGACCCGACGTGGTTCCGGCAGCCGCGGCGCGAGCGGGCCTGATGTGAGCGGGCGTGGCGCGGGCGGAGGCGATGAAAGCCGTTCTGACCTGCGGTGATGGACGCCCGGTCGTCGGAACGCACCGGCGGCGCCGGATACTGGAGGTGTCGGGGGGCCACCGGACGAGAGGCGGGCACGCCATGAGCCGCAGGCCGGACATCCTCGGCGAGTTCACCGCCGACCACCGGGCGGTGACGGAGCTGCTCGCCCGGATCGACGACGCGCCGGAGGGCGCGCCCGCGCGCGGGGAGCTGCTCGGGCAGCTCACCGACCTGCTGTTCAGCCACTGCGCCGCCGAGGAGGAACACCTCTTCCCGGTCGTCCAGCACGACGTGCCGGACGGCGGGTCCCTGGTGTTCACGAGCATCGCCGACCACCTGGCGATCGGACAGTACCTCTCCGACCTGCAGGGGGTCGGGCCGGGCGATCCCGGGTTCGGGACGCTCTACCAGGGGCTGGCCGAGCTCGTCCGGCGGCATCTGGCCGCAGAGGAGGAGCAGGTCTTCCCCGCCGCGCGCAAGGCCCTGCCCGCCGGTGCCCGCGCCGCGCTGGGCGAGCGGCTGCGAGCCGACCGGGAGGCGGTCGCCGAGGCCGGGCCGTAGCCGTCCGCTGTAGCCGCAGCGGTTCGCCGTAGCCGTAGCCGTCCGCCGGCGTCGCAGCCGTTCGCCGGCTCAGCCCTTCGGACTGATCACCGCGAAACGGCCGCCCTCGGGGTCCTGGAGGCGGGCCACCCGCCCGTACGGGGAGTCGAAGGCCGGGCCGATCGCGGAGCCGCCCAGCTCCTGGGCCCGGGCCAGCGCCACGTCGGTGTCCGGCACCGAGAACGACACCTCCCAGTGCGGTGGCATGCCCGCCGGGCCGCCGGACTGCTCCTTGGCGAGCGCGGCGACACTGTGCCCCTCCGCCCGCAGCACCACCCGGTCGTGCTCCCAGCGCACCTCGAAGTGCTCCGGGTCGCGGCCGTCCCAGCGGAACACCTCGCCGTAGAAGAGCGCCGCCGCGAACGGGTCCGGGGTACGCAGTTCGATCCAGACCGGCGCGCCCGGCAGGTCCAGCTTCCGGGCCAGGCCGGGCGGGCCCTCCCAGATGCCGAACACGGCGCCCACGGGGTCGGCGGCGAACGCCACCCGCCCGGCGTCGAAGGCCAGCGGACCCACCGCGAGGGTCGCCCCGCGCTCGCGGACCGCGTCGGCGGCGGCGTCCGCGCTCTCCGTGCCGAAGTAGGCCGTCCACGCCACCGGCATGGCCCAGCCGCTGCTCGCGACCCCCAGCCCGGCCACCGCCTCGCCGCCGGCCACCGCGTGCACGTACGGTCCGAACTGGTCCGGGCCGGGCTCGAACTCCCAGCCCAGCAGCGGCCCGTAGAACGCCTTCGCCGCGTCGAGATCGCGCGCCATCAGGCTCACCCAGCACGGAACGGCCGCCACACAGCGCACCCTGGCGGTCTCAGCGCTGCCCATCGCGCACCTCCTCGGCACCCGGCCGCCGGGCCCCTCCCGACTCCCACGGCCGACCGGCCGCCCGGGCGCCTTCAGCCTAGGACGCCGACCCGACCCGGGCGAGGCACGGCGCGCAGGGGGAGGCGTGGACGGCCACCGGGACTTCCTCAGAGCCGCGGGCTCCCGCCGAACCCGTCGTGGCCCGCGCCGGGCGCGGTGAGGGCGAGCCATCCGTGGCCGCGGACCGGGGTGTCGGCGGTGATGGTGGCGGGGTTCACGGAGAGGTGGGCGGCGGCCTCCCCGATGCCGTGGACCTCGGAGGCGTTGGGCTCCGGGTAGACGTCCTCGAAGTCCTCCTCGTCCTCGAAGTCGGCCACCGTGAGCACCTCCTCCCAGGGCAGCGGGTCGCCCGTCCACTCCGGGGCGCTGTCGCGCCAGTAGCCGCGCCGCACGGTGCCGTGTTCGGCGGTGGCCCAGATCACCGAGTCGGCGAACGGGTCCTGGTAGTAGACCTGGGCCTGTCCGCAGGCCGCGCTGAGCCGCTCGACGACCTCGTGCGGCCACCAGGTGGTCTCCCGCAGCGGGGTCTCGGCGTAGATCAGGCGCCAGCCGGCGTACTCGGGCGTGACGAACACCCGGTGCACCGCCTCCGGGGTGTACTTCTCGTCGTCCTCCTGCGAGGCGAGACCGTAGTGCACGGTGACGGGTATCCGGTCGTGCAGGCCGAGCACCTCGAAGGCCGCCTCGTAGGTGGCCCCGGGGACGGCCAGCCACCAGTGGTCGGGCAGCGCGCGGGGCCGCTCGTCGGCGAACGCGAGGCGGGCGTCCTCCTCCAGGGCCGTGCGGTCCGCGCCGGGTGCGCCCTCGGCGAGCAGGACGTCGACCAGGGCGGCGAGGTCCTCGGGGGCGGGCAGGTCGGTCTCGGTGTTCATGTCGGCGACCCTAGGGCACCGGTCCGACACCCCGTCACCGGCACCGGCCTCCGGGCCCGGACGGGCCGTCCGTCGTGCCGGCCGCGGCCGCAGGGAGCACGCCGAGCCCGGGCCGGCCGGGGGTGCGGACGGTACCGTCGGTACCGCCGATGCCCCGCCAGGGGTCGTGGGCGAGCAGCAGGTGCCCGTCGAGGTCGATCCAGCGGGCGCGGTCGGCGAGGTGGACGGCCGGGGCGATGCCGAGCGAGCTGGCGGCGAGGCAGCCGAGCATCAGCTCGGTGCCGCTGCCCTGCAGGGCCGCCCGGATGCGCAGCACCTGGTGGACGCCGCCGCACTTGGCGAGTTTGAGGTTGACCCCGTGCACCCGGCCGGCGAGCCGGCAGGCGTCCTCGTAGCCGACGGCGTCCTCGTCGGCGATCACCGGGACGGGCGAGCGCTCGGCGACCGCGGCCAGGACGTCGGGGCGGCCCGGCGCGACCGGCTGTTCGACGGCCTCGACGCCGGCCGCGGCGAAGAGCGGGAGCAGCCGGTGGGCCTGGTCCTCCGTCCAGGCGCCGTTGGGGTCGAGCAACAACCGGGCGCCGGGGGCGCTCTCGCGGACGGCCCGGACCCGGGCGAGGTCCTCGGCGGGGTCGGCGGCGCCGGCCTTGACCTTGAGCACCCCGAAGCCGACGGCGGCGAGCCGGGAGGCCTGGGCGGCCGCGCGGGCGGGCGGCTCGATGCCGATGGTGCGGGCGGTGGCGGCGGCCACCGGGGCGGGCCGGCCGAGGAGTTGGTGGACGGGCACGCCGGCCCGCTTGCCGACCAGGTCGAGCAGGGCGGCCTCGACCGCGGCCAGGACGCCGGGCGGCAGCTCCTTGAACGCGGCCGCGCCGCGCCGGAGTTCGGCCAGCGCCGTCTCCGGGTCCGGGTGGCGTTCGAGGTGCGGCCGGAGCTCGCCGGCCGCGCGCCGGATCCGGCCGGTCGGCAGTCGCAGGTAGCCGCTGCTGACGGCCTCGCCGTACCCGCTCAGGCCGCCGTGCCGGACGGCGAACCGGACGGCGTCGCGCTCGGTGGTCACCGAACGCGAGATCCGCAGCGGCTCGGCGAGCCGGAGCCGTACGGTGCGCAGGTCGAGCCTCATCGGTCCTCCTCGGGGCGGCCGCGGCGGCCGTCGGGACCGGGCGGACCGCCGCGGCCGGCCTGTTCCGGACGGCCCCGGTGCTCCGCCGGGCCGGTGTGCCCCGGCCGGGTGGTCCGGCAGCGGGCCCAGCCGGTCACCTCGGCCGCGGCCGGGTGCGGGATCTCGATCGGCCGCAGCGCGGCGCGCTCCGGTTCCAGGCCGTTCCGGCGGCAGAACGCGTCGTCGTAGACGGTTCCGAGGTAGCGGTGCGGGCCGTCGGGGAAGACGGTGGCGACGGCGGCGCCGGGGTGGGCCCGGGCGGCCCAGGCGGCGACCAGGGCCACCGCGCCGGTACTCCAGCCACCGCTGACGAAGGCGCCGTGGGCCAGCCGCCGGCAGGCGTCGACCGCCTCGGCAGGGCCCACCCAGTGGACTTCGTCGAAGGCCTGGTGGGCGACGTTGCGCGGGTGGATCGAGCTGCCGAGGCCGCGCATCAGCCGGGGGCGGGTGGGCTGGCCGAAGATGGCGGAGCCGACCGAGTCGACGCCGATGATCCGCAGCGCCGGCCAGCGGCGCCGGAGCGGTTCGGCCAGCCCGGCGCTGTGACCGCCGGTGCCGACGCTGCACACCAGCACGTCCAGGTGGTCGAGTTCGCCGATCATCTCCTGGGCCATCGCGAGGTAGCCGGCCGCGTTGTCGGGGTTGTTGTACTGGTCCGGCCAGTAGGCGTCCGGGAGTTGGTCCAGTACGGAGCGCAGCCGGGCGAGCCGGGCGGCCTGCCAGCCACCGTGCCGGGCGGGCCGGTCGACCAGCTCCAGCCGGGCGCCGTAGGAGCGGAGCAACTGCCGCATGGACGTTTCGAGTTCGGTGTCGCCGATGAGGACGACCGGGTGTCCGAGGGCCTGCCCGGCGAAGGCCAGGCCGATCCCGAGGGTGCCCGACGTGGACTCCACGACCGTTGCACCGGGCCGGAGTTCG
Organism: Kitasatospora sp. NPDC056181; assembly: GCF_042266225.1. NCBI lineage: Bacteria > Bacillati > Actinomycetota > Actinomycetes > Kitasatosporales > Streptomycetaceae > Kitasatospora > Kitasatospora sp. NPDC056181. Next base: position 56,644 of record NZ_JBHJUK010000031.1, on the reverse strand, counting down.
CCACGGGCGTGGGCGCCGCGGAGCATGGCGACGGCGGAACGCGCCTTCATGCCGCCGGCCGCGAGACCCTCCAGCTTGGCCCAGAAACCCGGGTGCGGGTGCGGCAGCGGGGTGCTGATCCGGGCCAGCGGGGTGCGGCCGAGCAGCGGCAACAGGTCGGGATTGCCGACGACGGCGGCCGGGGCGAGCAGTGCGGTCACCGGGCACCGCGTCCCGCCGGGTCCTCCCCGCGGAGGCGGCCCGGGTGGAGGCGGGCCCCGTGGAGGCGGCCCGGGTGGAGATGGCCCGGGTGGCCGAAGGGCCCGTCACCGGAGGGCCCGTCGCCGAAGGGCCCGTCACCGGAGGGCCCGTCGCCGGACACCGGGCCGCTGCGCACACCGTAGAGGGGCCGCCCCTCGTCGAGGGGCTGCCCGCCGTAGAGGTGGAGCACGGTGGGCCCGCCGTCGAGCCAGAAGAACGGGTAGGGCTCGGCACTGACGGCGCTCACCCCGTCGCCGAGCAGGCGCGGCAGGACGGCGCTGCCGGTCTGGGCGAACAGCACCAGTGGCTTGCCGGTGGCGCGGGCGTGGGCCAGCAGCGGGTCGAGTGTGCCGTTGCCGAGGGTCATGCCGGAGGCGAGGATCGCGTCGCAGTCGTCCAGCCGGGCGACGGCGTCGGCCTCCACCGGCTCGCCCCACTCGGTGGCGCCGCCCTTGAGGTCGCACGGCACGTAGCCGACGCCGTGCGAACAAAGCTGCTCCAGAAGGGAGTTGACCACGCCGACCACCAGCACCCGACGCACCGCGGCGAGCGGGAGAAGTCCGACGACGGCGCGTGCCCGGATACGGGACTTCTCCAGCGAGCCGCCGGCCGGGACGGCCACCGGGCGGGCACCACGGGCCGGGCCGTGCGGGCGGCAGTGCATCAGGTAGGCGTCGAGGGCGGCGACCCGGACGGGGGTGAGCGGGTGGTCGAGCAGCTCGGCGACGGTGGCGCCGACGCAGTCGGTGAGCGCGTCGGCGGGCAGTTCGCCGGGTTCGACGGCGCAGGAGCCGACGGCGGCGCCGAGGCGCAGGCTGAGCACCTCGTTGCGGTAGCCCCGGGCACGGCCGGCGTGCCGGACGGCCTGGGAGGTGGTGAAGGCGAGGGCGATCCGCTGCCCGGCCGGGTCGGGCCCGTAGGCGCCGGCGCGGGCCCGGCCGGCGATCAGGTCCAGCGCGGCAGACGTGACCGCCGGCGCGTCGGCGTCAGCCGCGGGGGCGGCGGAGGCGGAGGCGGGGGCGGCGGAGGCGGGGGCGGTCACGCGGGGACCGCCACGGCACCGGCGGGGCGGTCTGCGGCGGTGGCCGGACCGGTGGCCGGACCGGTGGCGAACCGCGGCGCCAGCGCGGCGAGCAGCCGCTCCGCATCGCGGCGGGCCCCGGCGCCGGCCGGGTCCGCGGTCATCACGTGCCCGAGGTACTCGTTGTTGCTGGTGGCGGGCCGCACGTCGCGGCCGGGCCCGGCGAGGGACAGCTCGACCACGGCCGGGTCGCGCCGGACCGCCGCCTCGCCGTCGAAGCCGTCCAGCAGCCCGGCGGCCCCCTCCCCCGGGACCAGGAAGGCGATCGCGGCACTGGCGACCCCGGTGGGCCGGACGGTCAGGTCGGGCCGGCGGCCGAGGGCCACGTCCACGCAGGCGGCGGCGAGGTCGATGCCGGTGACCCGCCGGACCAGCTCGGTGATCCGGTTGCCGGCCGGACGCGGGTTGACCTCCACCACCCGGGGGCCGGCCGGGGTCAGCTTGATCTCGGTGTGCGCGACGACCCGGTCCAGGCCGAGCGCGGTCAGCGCGGCAACGGCGGTGTCGGCGGCGGCGGCCGCGTCGGCGGGGTCGAGCGCGGCGGGGAACATGTGGCCGGTCTCGATGAAGGCGGGCGCGCCGCCGACGCTCTTGTCGGTGATCCCGACGACGTGCACGGCCCCTTCGGCCGAGACGGTCTCGACGCTGACCTCCGGCCCCGCGAGCAGCTCCTCCACCAGCACCACGGGAGTCCGGCGCTGCCCCCGCGCGTTGACCGGGAAGGCTTCCAGCGCCCCGAGCGCGGCGGTGAGCCCGTGCTCGTCGGCGACCTCGCGGACCAGCATCCCGGCGCACAGGTCGACCGGCTTGACCACCAGCGGGAAGCCGATCGCCCGGGCGGCGGCGAGCGCCTGCCCCCGGTCGGTGCAGAGCGCGTACGCGGGCCCGGGGACGCCGGCCGCGGCGAGCGCGCGGCGGGTGAGGTCCTTGCGGCAGGCGGCAGTGACAGCCTCCGGCGCGGACCCGGGCAGCCCGAGCCGGTGCGCGACCTGCGCCACCAGGGGCAGGTAGTAGTCGCAGGAGGAGAGCACGCCGTCGAAGCGGAGCAGCTCGTGCAGCCGCTCGGCGTACGGGAGCAGGACGGCCGGGTCGTTGGTGTCGGCGGTGAGGACGTTGTCGGCGGCGAGCAGCGGGTGCGGGGCGTCGGCGGGGGCCGCCCGCAGGTAGTGGCGCAGATCGCGGGTGAGGAAGGTGAAGCGGTGGCCACCCTCCTCCAGTGCCCGGGGCAGCAGCCTGCTCATGGAGCCGACCCAGCTCTCGATCACCAGCAGATGCGCCACTGCTCTCCCTCTCGACGGCGGTGGCAGGCCGGTCCGACGTGCCGTCAGAGAACGTAACGGTATTCGTTTTCATTTTCAACACGCCGGAACCGGCGCGCCGACCGGCAGCCGGGGCCGCCCGGACCGCAGCGACTCCGGGCCGCCGGACAGGGCCGCTCACCGAGCCTCCCGGACCGCCTCCCGGGCCAGCCGGAGGGTGGCCTGCAGGGCCCGCAGATAGCCGGACCGCATGCGCTCGGCGGCGGCGTCCTCGTCCGGCCCGTCGCCGAGCTGCAGCTCGCCGCGGAAGGTGAGCGCGAGACCGTCCCCGTCCTCCTCGATGTCGTTGTGGATCACCCAGGCGCCCCGCTCGTCGTTGCGGAGGAAGCTGACCCTGGCCTTCGGATGGAAGACGACCTCCTCGCGCACCCGTTCGCCGTGGAAGACGACCTCGCGGACCAGCCCGTTCGCGGTCCGCTCCAGCACGGTGCACTCGTCCATCGCGGCGACGAACGGCACCGCGTTCTCGGCCTTCCGCTCCAGCGCCGCCCAGACGTCGTCCCGGGTGAGGCGCAGCCGTTCGCCCGGCTCGTTGACGCGCACGCTCTGACTGACGACCCGCATGGCCGTTCTCCCTCGTGGTCATCCCGGCCGCACACTGCTTGTCCGGCCAAGTAAATGCTTGCGCGGCCAAGTAAACGCCTGAACCCCTCCCAACGCAAGGGAATCCGGAGGAACACCGAGGAGCGGCAGGCCACCCTCTTGCGCGTACAATCACCGGGTGAGCGCCCACCAGAACCAGCCCCTGGCCGACGCCGGCGGCACCAGCCAGGCCATCGCCCGGGTCGCCCGCCTGCACCGGGCCACCGCCGAACGGCTGCTGCGCCCGCACGGGCTGCACGCCGGCCAGGAGCTGCTGATGATGCTGCTCTGGGACGGCGGGTCACAGCCGCAGGCCGCACTGATCGAACAGCTCGCGGTCGACGCCTCCACCGTCACGCGCATGGTGCAGCGCCTGGAGCAGGCCGGCTTCGTCCGCCGCCGGCGCAGCGAGAACGACCGGCGGGCCGTGCTGGTCGAGGCGACGGCGGCGGCCTGCGCACTGCGCGACCAGGTCGCGCAGGCCTGGCGGGAGCTGGAGCAGGTGACCCTGGCCGGGCTGGACGAGGCCGAGCAGGCCGAGCTGATCCGACTGCTGGGCCGGCTGGAGGGGAACCTCTCCCGCCCTTCCGGCGAGATGTGACGCAGGTCACACGCGAAGCCGAAATTTCCGGGGACTGAATCCCCGTTTGCTCCTGTGTAGGTCTAAGCGGGGAAAACATCCCCGGTATGCTGGGAGGAGCACGCAGTGAGCAGCACCACCGCCACCACGCCGGTCCGCACCGCGGAGCCCGTCCGCACGCCCAAGTTGCGCGCTGACGCGATCCGCAACCGTGAGCGGATCGTCCTGGCGGCGCGGGACGCCTTCGTCGAGCACGGCGCGGACGCGCCGCTGGACGAGATCGCGAAGCGGGCGGGCGTCGGCAACGCGACGCTGTACCGGAACTTCCCGGACCGCACCGCGCTGATCCGCGAGGTGGCGCTGCTCGTCAAGAACCGCATCCTGACCCTCGCCGAGACGGCGGAGGCGGAGGGCGACGGCCCGTTCGACGCCCTCCAGCGGTTCGCGCACGCGACGGTGGGAGAGAAGGTCGGCGCCCTGTGCCCGATCCTCACCAACCGGATCGACCTGAACGACCCGGACCTGGTGGACGTCCGCCAGCGGCTGACGGCCGTCGTCGGCGACCTGATGGAACGCGCCAAGCAGGCGGGCGAACTGCGGCCGGACGTCGACCACGGCGACCTGTTCATCGCGATGAGCCAGCTCACCCGCCCGCTGCCGGACACCTCCTGCCAGCTCCTGGAGGAGTTCGTCCACCGGCACCTGCAGCTGTTCCTGGACGGCATGCGGGCGCCCGCCCGCTCGGCCCTGCCCGGCCGGGCCGCGACCTTCGAGGACTTCCACACGGACCACTGACCCACGGCCGCCCCGGCGGCCGGCACCCAGCCACGACGACCGCCCGGACCGTCCGCGCCGATCCACGGTGATCCGCGCCGGCACGAGCCTGCGCGCGCCGGTTCACCAGCACCGGCACCGAAATTCTTCGCACAAAGACCACCCCTGATCCGTACACCTCGCACCGTGAAGTGAGTACCCCCATGCCAAAAACCGACGCCCTGCCCGACACCCAGCCCGATCCGAGGCGCTGGAAGGCACTGATATTCATCGGGCTCGCCCAGCTGATGGTCGTCCTCGACGCCACCATCGTGAACATCGCCCTGCCGTCCGCCCAGAAGGACCTCGGCATCACCGACGGCAACCGCCAGTGGGTGATCACCGCGTACGCGCTGGCCTTCGGCGGGCTGCTGCTCTTCGGCGGCCGGATCGCCGACCTGTGGGGCCGCAAGCGCACCTTCGTGGTCGGCCTGACCGGCTTCGCACTGGCCTCCGCACTCGGAGGCGCGGCCGCCAACACCGCCATGCTGCTCGGAGCCCGCGCCCTCCAGGGTGCGTTCGGCGCACTGCTCGCCCCGGCCGCGCTGTCGCTGCTGGCCGTGACGTTCACCGAGGCCAAGGAGCGCGCCAAGGCGTTCGGCATCTACGGCGCCATCGCCGGCGGTGGCGGCGCGATCGGCCTGATCCTCGGCGGCCTGCTGACCGAGTACATGAACTGGCGCTGGACCTTCTTCGTCAACATCCCGTTCGCCGTGGTCGCCGCGGCCGGCGCGGTGATGGTGATCCGCGAGCCCGCCGGGGGCCGCAACCGCAACCGGCTGGACATCCCCGGCGTGGTGCTGGTCACCCTCGGCCTGGTCTCGCTGGTCTACGGCTTCACCCGCGCCGAGTCGGACGGCTGGTCCTCCGGCGTGACGATCAGCCTGTTCGTCGCCGCCGGCGTCCTGCTGAGCGCGTTCGTCCTGGTCGAGCGGAAGGTCAAGGCGCCGCTGCTGCCGCTGCGGGTCGTCCTCGACCGCAACCGCGGCGGGGTCTACCTGTCGCTGGGCCTGGCCGTGATCGGCATGTTCGGTCTCTTCCTGTTCCTGACCTACTACCTGCAGATCGTGCTCGGCTACAGCCCGGTCCTGACCGGCGTCGCCTTCCTGCCGATGGTGGCGGGCATGATCACCGGCTCCACCCAGATCGGCGCCCGGCTGATGACCCGGGTCCCGGCCCGCTTCCTGATGGCGCCCGGCTTCCTGGTCGCCTCGATCGGCATGCTGCTGCTCACCCAGATCGGCCTGGACACCTCCTACCCGGCGCTGATCCTGCCCGGCCTGATCCTGATGGGCCTCGGCATGGGCACCGCGTTCATGCCGGCGATGAGCCTGGCCACGCACGGCGTCCAGCCGCGCGACGCCGGTGTGGCGTCGGCCATGGTCAACACCTCGCAGCAGGTCGGCGGCGCCATCGGCACCGCGCTGCTGAACACCATCGCCGCCAGCGCCTCCGCGACCTGGCTGGCCGCACACGTCCACGACGCGACCACCCCGGCCGCGGCCAAGGCGGTGCAGTTCCAGGGCATGGTGGAGGGCTTCTCCACCGCGATCTGGTGGTCCTTCGGGATCCTGGTGACGGCCGCCGCGATCGCCTTCGTCCTGATCAACGCCGGCCGCCCCGGCGGCTCCACGGCCGTCTCCGGCTCGGGTGCGGGCGCGGTGGACGGCAACGAGGTGCCGGTGCTGGTGCACTGACCCTCACGGGGTACGCGCAAGGGTGCGAGGCGGCCCGTCCGGTGTTCCGACACCGGGCGGGCCGTCCGCCGTTCTCCGCTCCGACACCCGGGCGGGCCGGCGCGGCCGCCTCCGGCCGGGCCGGCCGGGCCGGCCGTCCGCACCTGCCGCCGGCCCCGTCGACTACGCCGTCCGGGTGGGCTTGTCCGCCCCTTCTGCGCCGCACCGGTGACACGCGCGGCCGCGACCCCTCGAACCGGCGGCCCCGGTGGACGAGAATGGAGTCGCCCACCCGGCCGGTGCGCCGACCCGCGCCCGTCAGGCCGTCCCCGTGGGTGCACGGCGAGGGCGCCCGGAGCACCGGGCCCGTCGCCGGGGAAGCACCACGAGACCGCCGGCGGCCACGGCCACGGAGGCGCGACCGGGGCCACTTCGGCCCGGAGCGCGGACGAGCCGGCCCACGGAAGACCCGGGACGCGGAAGCGGCGGAACGCCGATGCGCCCGGTGACACCGGCCCTGCCCTACCCGGACGAGGGAGGACATCGTGCACGACCGTACCGACCAGCTCGCCGACAGCAGATACCTCCTGCTCACCACCTTCGGCGCGGACGGCAGTCAGATGCGCTCGCCGATCTGGGTGGTCGCCGACGGTACGGCGCTCGGCATCTGGACGCCCGCCCACTCCGGCGAGGCCGAACGCATCCGGCACCACCCCAAGGTGCTGGTCGGCCCCTGCGACGCCCACGGGCGCCCCACCGGCCGCCAGCTCCCGGCCCGTGCGGCCGTCTGCGACGAGGACGCCACCGCGCGCTACCGCACCTCGCTGATCAACAAGTACGGCATGAAGGCGCTGATCGCCCTGGCCCGCAGCCGCTTCCGGCTCGGCCTGGCCGGGACGGTCGGCATCCGGATCACGCTCAACGAGCTGGAGCAGCGCCTGATCGGACCGGAGTGGCAGGCGCCCACGACCTACTGCCCGAACTGACGCCGCCCGAACGGCCGGTGCCCGCGCCGACAGCGGCCGGTGCTCGAACCGCCACGGCCGGGGTGTCCGGGCGCGGGCCAGGGTCTCCGGGCGCGGGCCGGGGCGTAGGGCGAGGGCCGGGGTGTCCGGGGCGGGCCGGGGTGTCCGGGCGCGGCGCGCCCGTCCGGCGTCAGATCCCGTTCTCCGGCGCCCTCGCGAGGTCGCCCGGCTCGCAGGCCTCCCGGCCGGTACCGACGTGCACGACCATCACCGCCCGCCCGGAGTCGCCCGGCACCACCTGCTGCTCGTGCCCGCAGCGCGGGCAGAGCAGCGGGATGCGCGGCCCCCGGTGGAGCTGGGCCACAGGGGTCGTGCGGCCGGCGTGGTCGGCGGACTCGGCGTGGTCGGCGGACTCGGTGTAGCCGGCGGATTCGGTGTGACCGGCGGAGGAAGCGGGGCCGACGGGGCCGGCGCCGCGCTCCGGCGTCGTCACGTCAGCGGGTGGGTCGGGACCGGGCTGACCTCCTGGATCTCGCCGTGGGCCTTGGTGAGCAACTGCGAGGCGAGGTCGTTGAGCGCACGGGCGGCCGCGATCTCCTCGCCGACCCGCAGCTGTTCCGGGTCCGACGGGTGACGACTGGTGTAGCCGTGCGCGCGCAGCTCCGACCCGTCGCTCAGCCGCAGCAGGGCGGCGGCTGCGGTGCGCGGCCCCTCCTCGCGGAACTCCATCTCGATGTGCCAACCGACAAGAGTCTGCATGGCGGATCACCTCCAGCGGTTACTCCTCCAGGGTGCGCCGCACCCAGCGCGAACACCAGACGGGAGCGGCGGGGCAGCACCCCGAAGGCCGACTTGAACGCGTTCAACACTGCGGCGTAAAGTCACCGACGCAGAGTTCGAACGCGTTCAAAACACCTCGGGCAGGGCGGTCGTCATGGGCAAGGGCACCACGGAACTGGTGGACCTCCTGGTCCTGCTCGGCATGGGCGCCGTGATCCCGCTCGGCCTCGCCCTGATCGACGAACCCGGCCTCGCCCGCCTCCGGAGCCTCTGGCCGCTGGCCGCCGTTCCCGGTGCCCTCTCGCTCTGGCTGCCACGCGGCGGCCTCGCCACCGGCTGCGCCGTCCTCTACGCGCTCGGCACCCTCGCCGTCGCCGCCCACGCGCCGCTCCGGCTCGCCCGCACCCGCTCGCTCGCACCCGCCGAGGTCGCCGTGCTCACCGCGCTCGCGACCCCCTCGGTGGCCGGGATCGCCCTCGTCGCGGAACGCTCCGGGCACGAGCTGTTCGGCTTCGACCTCGACATCCTCGCGCTCACCGTGCCGCACTTCCACTACGCCGGGTTCACCGCCGCACTGGTCGCCGGACTGGTCTGCCGGGCCCGGCCGGCCGGCGCCGCCGCCCGGTTCGCCGCGCTCAGCGTGCCGCTCGGCACCCTGCTCGTCCTGGCGGGCTACTTCGTCGACGACTGGGCCGAACTCGCCGGCGCCGTCGTGCTCACCACCGGCATGTGGCTGGTCGGCCTGATCACCTGGCGCGACCTGCGCACCGCCGGCCCCGACCGGACCACCGCCGCACTGCTCGCGACCGCCTCCGCCGTCCTCGCCGCCACCATGCTGCTCGCCCTCTGGTGGGCGCTCGGCGAGGCCTCCGGACTCCCCCACCCCACCCTCACCTGGATGGCCGCGACCCACGGCGTCGGCAACGCGCTCGGATTCGCCCTCTGCTCCCTGCTCGCCTGGCACCGGCTCGCCCCGTCACCGCGCACGGGCCCCCTTCCCCTCCCGTTCCCCCTCCCGCTGCCGAAGGACGCCGCACGATGACCACGCCCCGGGACACCGACCTCAACTACCCCGAGACCGGAGCCAGCACCACGCCCGGCCGCCCGCTCCCCGCCGGCTACAACCACCTCCGCCACCGCGCGCCGATCGGCCACGGCCGCGCCGCCCTGGAGGCCGCCGGAACCGCCGTCCTCGACTGGCGGATGCACCGCGCCGCCGGCGTCCGCATCACCACCGACGCCGACCGGGCCGCACCCGGCGCCGCCGTCCACTGCGCGATCGGCATCGGCCCGCTGCGCGCCGCCGCCCCCTGCCGGGTCATCTGGACCGCCGACGGCCCCGACCGCTACGGCTTCGCGTACGGCACCCGGCGCGGTCACCTGGCCGTCGGGGAGGAGACCTTCCTCGTCGAGATGGGCCCCGACAAGGCCGTCTGGTTCACCGTCAACGCCTTCAGCCGGCCCCGCAGCTGGTACGCCCGCCTCGCCGGCCCCCTCCTCCCCCTCGCCCAGCGCCTCTTCGCCCACCTCTGCGCCCGTGCCCTGACCCGCATCGCCACGGTCGCCACGGCCGGGGCGGCCGCCGCCCGGTAGTCCGCGGCAGCCGGCGGCCGGTGAGCCCGAACCGAGCCGGTGGGACGGAATCCGGAGGCGCCGGAGCCCGCTGCCGCGGCAGAATCCCCGGGTGATCCTCATGCAGCCGGTCCTGGAACTCCTCGCCCCTCCCGCCGACTTCACCCTGTGGGAGGTCGGTGCCCACCGGCCTTACGACTTCCTGCCGCTGAGCGGGCACACGAGCGCTGCCGACGTCGGCACGGCGGTCCTCCAGCTCGCCCTCCGCAACGCGTACGACCCCGACGACTACGAGGAGGAGGACGGACCGACGCCTCCCGCCGATCCGGTCGACGCACTCCTGCACGGGCTCCTCGTCAAGGACCACCTGTTCGCCCACGGCGGCTTCCGGGTGACCGACACCGCCACCGGAGTCACCCTCACCCCGGGCTGCTGCAACGGCTTGGAGGAGTGGCGGGACTGGCTGGAGGTGCTGGACGGCGCGGGCTCCGCGGGCTTCGGCCACGACCCGATGCCGACGGCCGAGCGCGTGGGCGACACGGTGCGGCTGGTCCCCGACGTCGGCGCCCCGGACGGCCCGGCGATCGAACTGCCCGCCGCGGAGCTGCGCCGCCTGGTCGCCGGGGCCGAGCGCGACCTCGCCGCCTTCCTGGAGCTGGCCGACACCTGGGCCGCCGAGCACCTGCCCGACCACCGCGCCCCGCTGACGGCGGCCCTCGCCCGTGCGCTGGACCTCACCCCGGAGGCCTGACGAGGCGCCGGTCGTCCGCCCACCCCGCCCCGGCCCGGCCCGTCGGACACCCGGCGCCCACATCCGGTCACCCAACGCGAGATCGCCGGTGGCCGGCCGCCGGCATGCGCGCAGGGTCACTGGCAGGTGCTGTACGTCCCGATGGCCCCGATCGTCAACGGCTTCGGCTTCACCCTGGCCTGAGGGCGCACCGCCCCCGGCGGGGCCAGGGAACCGCCGGGCGGGACCGGGCACGGCCGGGCGGCAGCAGGCACGGCCGGGCGGCAGCGAAAAACAGCCGGGCGGGACCGGGCACCTGCCGGGCATGATCTGCGGGTGACCAGCTTCCTGACCCACCGCCGGCTCGTCCACGACGGCGGCCTGCCGGTGCACCGGCGGCACGTCGCACTGCGGACGTGCCTGACCCGGTTCGCGCCGTACGGGCTGCGAGCCACCTACCACCACCTGACGCTGAGCGCGCGGATCCCGCGCAGGCTGGAGGCCGACCCGCCGGCGCTGGTCCGGGCGGTCGAGGAGCTGCACGAGGCGCGGGTGCTCTGGCTGGCGCAGCTGGAGCGGTACACGGCGCGGCGGCGGGTGGAGAAGGGGGCGGGCCGGCGGACGGCCGCCGGCCCGGTGGCGTGGTGGGAGGCGAGCTGGTGGGACTCGCCGCACGACGCCTGGCTGCACGACCCCGTCAGTCATCCACCGCTGCCGCTGCCGGAGTACGTCCGGCGGCAGGGCGCCCTGCTGGACGGTGCGGCGCTCACCGGCTGCCCGGCCTGCGGGGACGAGCGGCCGGCGGTGCTGCGGTCGACCGGGCACGGGTTCGTCGAGGCGTGCGGAGCCTGCGCGCGGGTACGGCGGCCGTGTCCGTGCGGGCGGCACCACCGGGTCCGGCCGGTGGCCGGGGCCGACTGGGCCGCGCTCTGGCGCCGGGACCACATGACCGACGCCGGGACCCCGGACCCGCACTGGCTGTGGACCGCGGCGGCGGGGCGGCCGCCGCGGTGACCAGCCGGCTCAGGCGGTGCGGGCCGGGACGGTGACCAGGAGTGTGCCGCCGTCCAGGGTGCGGACCTCGAAGTGGTCGATCGCCGCGGGCTGGAACCCGGCCCCGCCGGTGGTGTGCAGGGCGGCCGGGGCGGCGCCCGTGGTGCCGTAGCCGGCGGCGGGGACGCTCCAGGTGGTGACGGTCTGACGCTCGCCGGTGCGCGACACCGCGACCAGGTCGCAGTCCAACGGCCCCTGGACGTGCGAGAGTTCCAGACTGACCTGGCTCCCCCAGGTCTTGCCCTCGACGCCGACGGTGGCCCGGGCGCCCGTGGTCGGGTCGGTGGCGGAGAACTGCTGGGCGGCGACGGCGACGACACCCGGCGTGGAGTCCGCCGTGACCACCACCGCGGTGACGGCGGGGCCGGCCACCACCATGACCGCCGCCGCGGCGACCAGCACCAGCCGGCGGACCCGGCCCCGGCGGCGGACGGCGGAGACCTGGCCGACCAGCCGGTCCAGCAGCAGCGGGTCCGGGCGGGGCGCGGGGTCCGCCGGATCCAGGCCGGCGGCCTCGGCGGAGGCCGCGTACTCGGCCAACAGCGGCTCCATGAATCCGAGTTCGCCCACCTGCTCGGCGCACTGCGGGCAGTCGGCGAGGTGCTCCTCGAAGGCGGCGCGCTCGGCCGGTTCGAGCAGGCCGAGGACGTAGGCGCCGACATCCAGATGCCCGCCATCCGGGCCGTGGTCGTGCTCGGAACCGGTGGGGCCGGAGGGGCCGGAGGGACCGGTGGGGCCAAAGGGACCAAAGGGACCAAAGGGGCTGGAGGAGCTGGAGGAGCTGGAGGAGCTGGACGGACCGGAGGGGCTGGAGGGGCCGGACGGACCGACGGGGCCGGTGGGCCCGGGAGGACCGGGCTTGGACGATGTCACGATGTCACTCCCCGTTCCTCCAGCGCGAGCTTGAGCGAGCGCAGCGCGTAGAACACCCGCGACCGTACGGTACCGGCCGGGACGCCGAGTTCGGCGGCCGCCTCGTTGACCGTGCGGCCCATGAAGTAGGTCGCGACGATCACCTGACGGTGCGCCTCCGAGAGGTCACCGAGCGCCTCCGAGATCGTCATCAGCCGCAGCGCGCGGTCGAGTTCGTCCTCGGCGGGCAGCAACTCCAGTGCCGCCGCGTCCACCTCGCGCGGGCGGGCCCGGCTGCTGCGGTGGCCGTCGATGACGATCCGCCGCGCCACCGTCACCAGCCAGGGCCGCAGGGAGCCGGCCTCCGGGTCGAGCCGGTGGATGTTGCGCCAGGCCCGGACCAGCGTCTCCTGGACGACGTCCTCGGCGCGCTGGCGGTCCCCCGCGACCAGGTGGAGCACGAAGCCGAACAGCGGGCCCGCGTGCTCCTGGTACAGGGCGCGCATGAGGTCCTCGTCCGGCGCGCCGGCGACGCGGCCGGACGCACCTCCGCCCGGGTGCTCCTCGGTCACGACGCCATCTTCGCGCACCCGCACCTCCGGGTCGAGGGTTCCACGTCCGGTCCGGACCGTCATCGTCGTACTGTCCAGTGACTCTCAGTAGCCGCCGTAGCCGCTGCCGGGGCTGCTCGGGGCCTTGGGGCTGCTGGGGCTGCTCGGGGTGCTGGGCGTCGTCCCGCCAGAGGGGGCGCCCGCCTTGCCGCCGGTCGGGGTCAGCGCGAACCAGATGCCACCGACGCCCTGGCCCTTGGTGTCGCCGGGCTTGGTGTCGGACGCGTAGCGGTAGGCCGGCCAGCCGTTCAGGGTGAGCTGCTTGCTGCCGTCGGCGCGGGTGACGGTGCCGACCAGCTTGCTGTCGATGCCCTTGACGGTGGCCGCGCCGTTCGCCGGGGCGGGCGGCCAGGTCGAGGCGCAGTTTCCGTTGCAGTTGGACATCGGCGGCATGGCCGTGTCCTTGTCGAAGCGGTAGAGGGTGAAGCCGGCGCCGTCGGTGACGATGGTGCCGAGCTTGGGGTCGGTGGCGGCCTGCAGGGTGACGGTGCCGGCGGGTGCGCTCGGGCTGGCCGGGCTGCTCGGCGTCGCGGGTGCGGTGGAGGTCGAGGTGGAGGTCGAGCCCGACGACGTCGAGCCGCCGCCGGACGACCCGCAGCCGGCGACCAGGGCGGCCGCGGCGATCCCGGACGCGGCGAGCACGGCGATCCGGCTGGTACGACTCTTGCTGTGCATGGTGTTCTCCCCCGTGGACACGCGCGGGCGCCTCTTCCGGCACACCGCACTGAAGCGGACACCCACCAGTACGGACGGGAGCGGCCGAGTACTCAACGGGCGGCCGGGATTCTTCGGAATAGCGCGCGGGCGGGCGCGGTTGTCGCGGGCACATGGCCTGAGCCGCCGCCTCCCGAAGGGCAGGAATCGCGACATGAGCAGCACGGTCGAGCTGACCAAGGAGAACTTCGACGAGATCGTCCCCGGTGACGAGGGGAAGGACTTCGTCTTCATCGACTTCTGGGCATCCTGGTGCGGCCCGTGCCGGCAGTTCGCGCCGGTGTACGAGAAGGCGGCCGAGCGCCACTCGGACCTCGTCTTCGCCAAGGTGGACACCGAGGCCCAGCAGGAGCTGGCCGCCGCCTTCGGCATCCAGTCCATCCCGACGCTGGCGATCATCCGCGAGGGCGTGCTGGTCTTCTCGCAGGCGGGTGCGCTGCCGGAGGCCGTGTTCGAGGACCTGATCGGCCAGGCCCGGAAGCTGGACATGGCCGAGGTCAAGCGCAAGGTGGCGGCGGAGCAGGCAGGTGCCGCCGAGGCCTGACGGCCCCCGTCCGGTGATCTGACGGACCGACGGCTTCCACTGCGGTAGGCCCGGGGTGACAACGCCCCGGGCCCGTCGGCGTGCACGGGGCCGGATAGCGCCGGGCCGGATCACGCCGGGCCGGATAGCGCCGAGCCGGATCGCACGGGCCAGATGGCGCTCGGCCGGATCACGCCGGGCCGGGCGGGGCGGCCCCGGTTCGGCGTCTCAGGAGGGGGACGCCAGACGGGCCGCGAGGCCGTCGAGGAGCAGGCGCAGGGCGAGCTCGAAGCCCCGCTCGTCCAGCCCGGCCGCACTCGTACCCGCACCCGGCCCGCCGCGTTCGGCGGAGGCCTCCAGGGCGCCGGCGAGGGCGGGGTAGCGGGGGCGGTACTCGGCCGGGGGTCGGGTGAAGCCCGCCGTGAAGGTCTCCAGCGCGGAGCCGAGCACCAGGTAGTCGAGTGCGGCCGCGGTCTCGGCGGCGTCGGCCGGCGCGAGGCCGGCCCGGCCGAGGGCGGCCAGCAGGGTGTCGTAGCCGAGCAGCTGACGCTCGGCCCCGACCCTGCGACGGGCGAGCAGCGCGATGGTGTTGGGGTGGCGCAGGAAGACCGCGCGGTAACCGCGCGCGTAGGCGGTGATGCCGGCCCGCCACCCGACGGCCTCGGTGACGGCGAGCGGGCCGAGGTCGATCTCGGCGTTGACCAGTTCGGCGAGCCCGTCGATCAACTCGTCCTTGCCGCTCACGTGGTTGTAGAGCGAGGCCGCCTTCACGCCCAGGCGGTCGGCGACGGCGCGCATGGTGAGACCGTCCGGCCCCTGCTCGTCGACCGTGTCGAGGGCGGCCCTGGCGATGATCTCCCTGCTCAGCAGTGCCCTGCTCGGTCGTCCCACGCTCGTCGCCCCTCACTGCCGGCCGTGTCGCCCACGGTTTCCGGCTCACGTTATTACAGGCAGGTCTCGGCCCTTCCGCTGCCCCGGGGTGGCGGGCTACCGTCCCTGACTAACAAAGTTAGTTTTCTGCGGCGGTCCCTCTCCGGGGCCGGCCACGGACGACGGCAAGGTGGACGCCCATGACCGAGAACCCCGCAAGATCCCGGATCTCCCGGACCCCCGGCACGGACCCAGGTACGGCTGGAGGTCCGGGCACGGGTACGGGCACGGCTGCGGCTGGAGGTCCGGGCACGGGTACGGGCCCGGCTGGAGATGCGGGCGCCGGCACAGGCACAGGCAGAGGCACAGGTGCGGGTGCGGGTGCGGGCGCAGGCAGGGCTGCGGGTACCGACGCCGAGCGGCTCGCCGCGCTCGGCTACCGGCAGGAGCTGAAGCGCAGCCTCGGCGTCCTCGGCAACATCTCGATGGGCTTCGCCGTGGTCTCCCCCGTGGTCGGCCTCTACGCGGTCAGCCAGGTCGGCATCGGCGTGGCCGGCGGCGCCTGGGTCTGGGCGCTCCCGGTCTGCCTGATCGGCCAGATGCTGGTGGTGGCGGTCTACTCCGAGCTCGCCTCCCAGTGGCCCCTGGCCGGCGGCGCCTACCAGTGGAGCCGTCGCCTCGCCGGGCCGACCTTCGCCTGGCTGACCGGCTGGATGTGGCAGTTCGCGGTGATGTTCGCCAACACCACCGTCGCCTACCTGGCCTCGCCGTGGTTCTTCGCCCTGTTCGGACTCACTCCGACACCCGCGCAGCTGGTGTTCGTCTCGCTGGCGTTCATGCTGGCCTGCACGCTGGTCAACGCCTACGGCATCAACCTGCTGCGCCGGTTCGTCTCGCTGGGCATCGCCGCCGAGGCGATCGCCTCCGTGGTCGTGGGCTTCGCGCTGCTGCTCTTCTTCCGGCAGCACGGCTTCGGCCTGCTCACCGACCTGCTGGACGCGCCCGCCACCGCCGGGGTCTCCACCGGCGCGGCCTTCCTCGCCGTGGTCGCCGTCGGCGGCTGGGCGTTCATCGGCTTCGACGCCTGCGTCTCCACCGCCGAGGAGACCAAGGACGCCGCCCGGCAGGTGCCGCGGGCGATGTGGTGGGCCCTGCTGAGCGTCGGCGTGGTGGTCGTCCTGAACGCCGTCGCCGTCGAACTGGCCCACCCGGACCCGGCCGCCGTGGTGCGCGGCGAGGACCTCGACCCGGTCACCACCGCCGTCACCTCCGGGTTCGGCGACTGGTCGGCCAAGCCGTTCGTGGTGGTCGTCCTGGTCTCGTTCACCGCCTGTCTGATGGCCTCGCAGGGCGGCGCCGCCCGCGGCCTCTACTCGCTGGCCCGCGACGGCGTCTTCCCGTTCTCGGCGCAGGTCCGCCGGGTCAACCGGCACAAGGCGCCGATCGGCGGCCTCGTCGCGGCCACCCTGGTCAGCTCGGCCGCACTGCCGCTCGGGCTGGAGTCCACGGCGATGGGCAGCCTGATCACCTTCGGCACCGCCGCCACCTTCCTGCCGTTCTTCCTGCTCTGCCTGGCCGCCGTGCTGGCCCGGCTGCGCGACGGCTGGCGGCCGTCCGGCGCGGTCTCGTACGGACGCGCCGGGACGGTGATCAACGTCCTCGCGGTGCTCTGGACCGGCCTGGAGGTGGTCAACATCTGCTGGCCCCGCACCATCCTCGCGCCGCCCGGCGCGCCCTGGTACCAGGTGTGGGCCGCGGTCCTCGGCGTCGGCCTGGTCACCCTCGCGGGCGTCGGTTACCTGCTGGTCCGCCGCCCGCAGCGACTGATGCGCGAACCCGGAACCGGGGCAGCGTCCGGTGAACGGCCGGGCGATGCGGACGAGTTGGCGCCGGCGGTGCACTGACGGGGAGCCCGCCGCCCGACCGGCCCGCCCTGCTGGGCCTGCGCCGGACCGGGGCGCGCCGGGAAGGGGTGTCCCTTGGGCATGGGTGTCCCCTGGGCAGGAGGGTCCCTTGGGCAGGGGCCTCCCGCTCAGGGCCTCCCGCTCAGGGGGCGTCCTCGGTCCACTCCGTGAGCCGGGCGGCGAGGGCGCGCACCTCCGTGCGCAGGGCGTCCGGGCGGCGGACGGTGAACGGCCAACCAAGGCCGGCCAGCATCACCGCGCACCCGGCGAGGTCCTGGGCGCGGGCCCGCAGCAGGACTCGGCCGTCCGCGGTCTCGGCGAGGCTCCCGGCCGCCGGCGGGATGCGGTGCCGGGCCTCGGCGAGGGTGGTCGTGAGCACCACCTCCACCTCGTGCGTCCACGGCACCGAGCCCAGCGACTCCACCACCCGCTGGACGGCGTCGAAGCCCTCCGGCGGCTCGAAGCCGGCCTCGCCCTGCTCGGCGGACCGGATCCGGTCCAGCCGGAAGGTGCGCAGCTCACCACTCCGGTGGTCCAGCCCGGTGGTGTACCAGCGGCCCGAGTGGAAGACCAGCCCGTACGGGTCGAACTCGCGGTCGCTCGCCGCCCCCTCGCGGTCCCGGTAGGACAGCCGGACGCGGCGCCGGCGGCGGGCCGCCTCGGCAAGCGTGAAGAGCGCGGCCGCGTCCGGGTTCGGGCCGGACGCGGGCGCCGAGGTCAGCCCGAGCGTCTGCTCCACCGCCGCGACCCGCTCGCGCAGCCGCGGAGGCAGCACCCGCTGGATCTTGGCGAGCGCCGACTCGGCGGCCTCCTCCCCCACCGACAGCCCCGACCGGCGACCGGCGAGCAGCCCGAGCACGACGGAGGCCGCCTCGTCCCCGGTGAGCATCAGCGGCGGCAGCCGGTAGCCCGGCAGCAGGCGGTAACCGCCGTACCGGCCGCGCTCGGCCTGCACCGGGATGCCGAGGTCCACCAGCCGTGCCGTGTAGCGGCGGACGGTGCGCTCGTCCACGTCCAGCCGTTCGGCCAGCTCGGGGCCGGTGAGTCCGGGCCGGGCCTGGAGCAGTTCCAGCAGGGCGAGGACCCGGCTGACCGGGTGGTCCATGCGCACTCCTCCGATCCGGCCGGTAATCCGGTCGCGTCCTGTCCGGATTCGATCCTAGGGTCGAACCAGCGGCGGGCGCCTGCGGGTGTCATCGGCTCGCCGATCGCCGCTCCCGGCAGGGAAGTCAAGGAACGCAACAACCACGGCTGGACCAGCCTGCACCGCGAGGAATGCAAGCACGGCACGGCCGGCCCGGAGAGGACCTATCCACCATGAGCACCTTCGTACTCGTCCCCGGTTTCTGGCTCGGCGGTTGGGCCTGGGACGCGGTCGCCGACACCCTCCGCGCGGCCGGGCACACCGTCCACGCGGTGACCCTGACCGGCCTCGCCGAGCGGGCCGGCGAGGCCTCGCCCGAGGTCGGCGCCGAGACCCACATCGCCGACCTGACCGACCTGTTGACCCGCGAGGATCTCCAGGACGTGGTCCTGGTCGCCCACAGCGGTGGCACGATCGCCGTCTCCGGCGCGGCCGACCGCGTGCCGGAGCGCATCCGGCGGGTCGTCTTCGTCGACTCCGGCCCGCTCGCCGACGGCATCGCCCTGCACGATCTCTGGGACCCGGCCTACCGCGCGGCGCTGGAGGCGTCGCTGGTCGACGGCTGGCGGCTGCCACTGCCCGCCTGGGACGTCCTGGCCTCCGGCGGGGCCAGTGTGGACGGCATCGACGAGGCCGGACTCGCCCGGTTCCGCCAACTGGCCACCGACCAGCCGGCCGGGACGGTCAGCGAACCGGTACGGCTGACCGGCCGGGCGGACAAGCTGCCGAAGGGCCTGGTCTCGTGCTCCCTCCCGCTGGAGCAGGTCCGGGCGATGATCGCCGCCGGCCACCCGTACTTCGCGGCGCTCGGCGGCCCGGAGTGGGAGCTGCGCGAGGTGCCGACCGGGCACTGGCCGATGTTCTCCCGGCCGGCCGAGACGGCGGCGGTGCTCGCGGAGCTGGCGGCGGTCCCGACGACCTGAGGCGGACCGGGTCGCGGGAGACGATCACGGGCCCGTGACCCGGGCCCGTGATCGTCTCCCGGGGTGCCTGCCGAGATGCCTGCCGGACCGGCCCGCCGGGGGCGCGCGCAGGGTTGTCTCCCGGACTCTCCCCCGCGCTCTCCCCCGGCTTGTCCCCCAGCATGTCCCCCCGGGTTCTCCCCCGGCTTGTCCCCCGGAGGTCCCGGGCCTGTGCGGAGAGCGCACCGTCCGCGTGTTCGGCTGCGCCGGGCGGGCGAATCGTCGCAGGATGGGCACGGCGTCGGCACCCGGCCCGGCGTCGACCCCACCGACAGCTAGGGCGAGCCCGCGATGAGCCAGACTCCCACCAGTCCCACCAGTCCGACCGTCAGTGCAACCGTGAACGGGAGCGCCGCGCCGGGCTCCACACAGGACGCCGCGAAGGACGCCGCGAACGACGCCGCGCCGGAGTTCCGGCGGGTCACCACCGCCGTGGTGACCGGCAGCTCCGCCGACGTCCCGTTCCACGTCGACGTGAAGGCGGGCACGCACCCACTGACCGCCGACGAGCCGGTGCGGCGCGGCGGTTCGGACAGCGGGCCGGAGCCGTTCGCCCTGCTGCTCGCCTCGCTCGGCTCATGCACCGCGATCACCCTGCGGATGTACGCGGAGCGCAAGGAGTGGCCGCTGGAGACCGTCCGGGTCAGGCTCGGCTACGAGACGGACGGACGCAACGGCCGGATCGCACGCCGGGTCGCCCTCGCCGGCGCGCTCGACGAGGAGCAGCGCGCCCGGCTGCTCGACATCTGCGAGCGCACGCCCGTCACCCTCGCGCTGCGCGCCGGGGTGGCCATCGAGACCACGGAGGACCGCGCATGACGACCACTCCTTCCGCGTCGGCCGCACCCGAGGAGTACGACGTCATCGTGGTGGGCGCCGGCCCCACCGGCGAGAACGTGGCCGACCGAACCGCCGCCGCCGGCCTGCGCACCGTGATCGTGGAGGCCGAACTGGTCGGCGGCGAGTGCTCGTACTGGGCCTGCATGCCGAGCAAGGCGCTGCTGCGCCCGGTGGCCGCGCTGGCCGGAGCCCGCGCGGTGGCCGGCTCCCGTGAGGCCGTCGGCGGCGGTGCGCTGGACCCGGCCGCGGTGCTGGCCCGGCGCGACTCGTTCACCTCGCACTGGCAGGACGACGGCCAGGTGCAGTGGCTGCGTGACACCGGCATCGACCTGGTCCGCGGCCACGGCCGGCTGGCCGGGGTCCGGGCGGTCACCGTCGAGGCCGAGGACGGCACCGAGCGGCTGCTCACCGCCCGGCACGCCGTGGCCGTCTGCACCGGCAGCCGCCCGGTACTGCCGGAGGGCGTGCCCGGGCTGGCCGAGGCCCGGCCCTGGACCAACCGCGAGGCCACCGGTTCCCCCACCGTTCCCGGGCGGCTGGCGGTGATCGGCGGCGGCGTGGTCGGTGTCGAGATGGCCACCGCCTGGCGGGCCCTCGGCTCCGAGGTGGTGCTGCTCGTGCGCGGCGACGCCCTGCTGCCGCGGATGGAGCCGTTCGCGGGCGAGCTGGTCGCGGAGGGCCTGCGGGCGGCCGGGGTGGACGTACGGTTCGGGGTCTCGGTCGCCTCACTGGAGCGTGCGGGCGCGTCGGACGGATCGGACGGCTCCGGCGGGTCGGAGGGCTCCGGCAGGTCGGAGGGCTCCCGGGTCACGCTGGTGCTGGCGGACGGTGAGCGCCTCACCGCCGACGAGGTCCTGTACGCCACCGGCCGGGCGCCGCGCACCGCGGACATCGGGCTGGAACAGGTCGGCCTCAAGCCGGGCACCTGGCTGGACGTGGACGACAGCTGCACGGTGCTCGGCGTGGACGGCCCGGGTGACGCGGACGGCCCGGGTGACGCGGGTGGCGCGGGTGGCGCGGGTGGCGCGGGTGGCGCCTGGCTGTACGCGGCGGGAGACGTCAACCACCGTGCGCTGCTCACCCACCAGGGCAAGTACCAGGCCCGGATCGCGGGCGCGACGATCGTGGCACGCGCTCAGGGGCGGACGCTGGACACCTCCCGCTGGGGCGCACACGCCGCGTCCGCCGACAGCGCCGGTGCGCCGCAGGTCGTCTTCACCGAACCGGAGGTGGCGGCCATCGGCCTCACCCTGGACGCCGCCGAACGGCAGGGCCTGCGGGTCAAGGCGGTCGACCACGACCTCGGCGCCGTCGCCGGTGCCTCGCTGTACGGCGACGACTACCGGGGGAAGGCCCGGGTCGTCTTCGACCTGGACCGGGGGGTGCTGGTGGGTGCCTGCTTCGTCGGCCCCGGGGTCGCGGAGCTGCTGCACTCGGCCACCGTTGCGGTGGTCGGCGAGGTACCGATCGACCGGCTCTGGCACGCCGTTCCCGCGTACCCCACGATCAGCGAGGTCTGGCTGCGGCTACTGGAGGGCTGCCGGGGCTGAGGAGGCGGAGCCCGGGGACCCGAGCCGCCGGCCCCGGGCTTCGGCCCCGGGAGCTCGGGGTCGGCGGCTCGGCCCCGGGAGCTCGGGGTCGGCGGCTCAGCCCCGGGAGCTCGGGGCTGGCGGCTCGGGGCCTCTCGCCGCCTCGGGCGGGGTCGGCGCGGCGAGGAACGTACAGGCGTGTGCAGGCGTGTGCAGGCGCACAACCGCGCGCACACGCCCGCATCCGCGCGTACCGGCGCGTACCGGCGCGGCGAGATGTGGCCCCGGGTGGACGGCGGGACACTGGCCGATGGAGGGATGTCCCGGGGGGCCGTTTCACCGACCAGGTGGTGTGTGGCATGACCGAGGTGCTGTTGGCCGTCGGAACCGAGAAGGGCCTCTTTCTCGGCCGCAGTCGCGACCGGCTGAACTGGGAGTTCAGCGGGCCGCACTTCCCGATGAACGCGATCTATTCCGTCTCGATCGACCGCCGGGCGGACCGGGTCCGGTTGCTGGCCGGTGCCGACAGCAGCCACTGGGGCCCATCGGTCTGGCGCTCGGACGACCTCGGCGCGAGCTGGTTCGAACCGCCCAAGCCCGCCATCCGCTTCCCCGAGCACACCGGCGCCTCGCTCACCCGGGTCTGGCAGCTCCAGCCCGCCGGTGACGAGGCACCCGGAGTCGTCTACGCCGGAACCGAACCGGCCGCGCTGTTCCGCTCCGAGGACGGCGGCGAGACCTTCGCCCTGGTCGAGTCGCTCTGGGCCCATCCGCAGCGCACCGAGTGGGGCGCCGGCTACGGCGGCCAGGGCCTGCACACCATCCTCACCGACCCGCGCGACGCCGAACGGCTGCTGGTCGCCGTCTCCAGCGGGGGCGTCTACCGCAGCAAGGACGGCGGCGGCACCTGGGAGCCGTCCAACACCGGCCTGCGCGCCGAGTTCCTCCCCGAGGAGAACCAGTACCCCGAGTTCGGCCAGTGCGTGCACAAGATCGCCCGGGACGCCGTCAACCCCGACCGCCTCTACCTGCAGAACCACGGCGGCGTCTACCGCAGTGACGACACGGGCCTCAGCTGGCAGTTCGTCACCGACGGCCTGCCCGCCGACTTCGGTTTCGCCGTCGCCGCCCACCCGCGGCGGGCCGACACCGCCTACCTCTTCCCCCTCGGCGGCGCCGGCGACCGCATCCCGCCGGACCGCCGCTGCCGTGTCTTCCGCACCGACGACGGCGGCGGCAACTGGCACCCGCTCAGCAAGGGCCTCCCCGGCGAGGACCACTACGGTGTCGTGCTCCGCGACGCGCTCCGCACCGATGACGCCGACCCGGCCGGCATCTACTTCGGCAACCGCAACGGCGACGTCTACGGCAGCCCCGACGAGGGCGAGAGCTGGTCCCTGCTGATCTCCCACCTGCCGGACGTGCTCTGTGTCCGGGCGGCGGTGGTCGGCTGAGGCCGGGCGCTCCCCGGATCGGCTCCGCCGCCGGACTCGGCCGGCCGTGCCCTGCGCAGCCCTGCTCGACTCTGCTCGGCCCGGCCCTGCTCTGCCCTGCCCTGCCCGGCCGGGGCGTCATCAGCGGAGGGGGCGGAAGAAGGCCCGGATGTCGGTGACGAGGAGGTCGGGGGCCTGGAGAGAGGCGAAGTGGCCGCCGGTGTCGAACTCGGACCAGTGGGTGATGGTGTTGGACAACTCGGCCAGGCCGCGGATCGCCCGGTCACCGAGGAAGCGGGCCACGCCGGTGGGGACGCCGGACGGTGCCGGGCGGCCCCAGCCGTCGGCGGCGATCTCGCGGTAGAGGCGGGCGGCGGAGGCGGCGGTCCCGGTGAGCCAGAAGGCCGTGACGTTGGTCAGCACCGCGTCCCGGGAGGGCAGCGACTGGCGGGTCGCGGTCGGGTCGTGGTCGACGAACCATTCGAGGTTCCAGGCGAGTTGGCCCACCGGGGAGTCGTTGAGGGCGTAGCCGACGGTCTGCGGACGGGTCGCCATCTGGGTGGCGTATCCGGAGTGGGCGTACCACCAGCGCCGGTTCTCCGCCGCCCGCTCGCGCTCGGCCGCCGTGAGCAGGTCGAGTTCGGCCGGGTCGACCGGGGACGACGCGTTCGGCGGCGCGTTGAGGTGCACGCCGAGCACCTCGTCCGGGGCGACACGGCCCAGTTCGGGCGAGACGATGGCGCCGAAGTCACCTCCCTGGGCCCCGTAGTGCCGGTAGCCGAGGCGGTTCATCAGCTCGGCCCAGGCCCGGGCGATCCGCCGGGTGCCCCAGCCGGTCTCCCGGGTCGGCCCCGAGTACGCGAAGCCGGGCAGCGAGGGCGCCACGACGTGGAACGCGTCCGCCGGATCGCCCCCGTGGGCCCGGGGGTCGGTGAGCGGACCGATGATCCGCTCGAAGTCGTGCACGGTGCTCGGCCAGCCGTGGGTGAGGATCAGCGGGATCGCGCCCGGCTCCGGGGACCGGACGTGCAGGAAGTGCAGGTGCTGCCCGTCGACGACGGTGGTGAACTGCGGCAGCTCGTTCAGCCGCGCCTCGTGCACACGCCAGTCGTAGCCCTCCGCCCAGTACGCGGCGAGCTCCCGCAGGTACGGCAGCGCGACCCCGTACTCCCAGCCCACACCCGGCAGTTCGTCGGGCCAGCGGGTGCGGGCAAGACGGAGCCGGAGGTCGTCCAGCTCGACCTGCGGGAAGTCGATGCGGAAAGGGGTGATCTTCTCCATGCGGCCGAGGCTAGGGAGCATGTAGGTCAGCGGGTGGCCGACATCGCGCCACACGGTTCGGCGGACGCAGGACGGCAGGACACCGGTCGGCGGGGCACGGTTCGGCGAGGCGCAGGGCGGTGGGATGCAGGGCGGTGGGGTGCAGCGCGGGTGCAGCGCGGCAACGCGCCGTTTGGTGGGGCGCAGGGCGGCGAGAAGGCAGGTCGGCGAGGGGGCGGGCCGCGCGCCGAGGGGCCGGCATCCACCGCGGCGGCGGCGCCGACGCGCCGGGCGTCCGGTGGGGCGAGAGTCCGCCCGACACGCTGGACGCCGCCCCCGAGGCGCCCCGGCGCGCAACAGCCTCACCGTGCTGCTGCGCGAAGCCTTCGCCTCCGAGGTCCGCCGGAAGCCCGGGTGCGCCACCGCGGCTCCCGTTCGCGGCTTCGGCTTCCTCGACCTGCCCGGTGACGGCCCGGGCGGGTCATCCTGTTGATTCCGGTGATACCGGGACGGCCGCCCGTCGAGCATGGCGGGCGGACCGTGACCCTCGACGATCGGACGGACGGCGTGACGGAGAAGGAATCCGACTGGGAGTTCGGACGGGACATCGACGGCCTTCCTGTGGTGCGGTTCGTACGGGGTGAACGGGAGGGGCGGCCCTGGGCCGACCTGCTGACGGTGCCGACCCCGGGTGAGATCGGGGCCGAGATCCGGGTCGGGGCCGAGGTCGGGCGCGGCGTCGTCAGCGCCGCCGATCCGGTGGAGTTCGTGCTGTCGTCCATGTCCGGCTGGGTGGTCTCCGGTTCCGTCGAGTTCGGCGAGCAGCTGCTCCGCCGTGGCGCGACCGTGCTCCGGCACGGCCACACCATGTACCGGGACCTCGCCGGCGATCCCCCTTCCACCGGCTGGGCCGCGTGGGCGCGGACCCCGCTGCGGGACGGGCTCCGCGCGGTGCCGTGCGACCGTGACGCCGAGGAGGTGCTGCCCGCCTGCCTCGCCGCCTACGGCCCGGCGCATCCCGACCACCGGCCGGGCCGCGAGCAGGAGCTGCGACTCCTCCTCTCCGGCCGCCTCATCGGGCCGGTGCTTCCGGCCGCGACCCTGGCGGTCGACACCGACGACCGGGTCGTCGCCGGTGTCGTCCTGAACCACTTCGAGGGCGTGCCCTGGGTCGCGAACGTCTTCCGGCACCCCGGGCACAGCTACCCCGGCCTCGGTCGTGACCTGCTGCACCGCTCGCTGGCCGGCCTCGCTGCGGCCGGATCCGACCGGGTCGGCCTCGCGGTGTCCGAGGGCAACCCCGCCCGTCGCGTGTACGAGGCGCTCGGCTTCCGGCTGGACCACTCCTCGCTGTCGGTGATCGTCCCCTGAGCAGCGTCACCCGGAGAGGTGGCCCGGCGTCACGGGCGGGCGAGCTCCAGGACGACGATCCCGGCGAGGACGGTGGCACTGGCGGTCATCCGCAGCCGGCCGAGGCGCTCGCGGAAGACCACCGTGGCTATCACCGCCGCGATGACGATGCTCGTCTCCCGCAGGGCGGCGATGGTGGCGAGGTTCCCCCGGGACTGCGCCCAGACCACCAGTCCGTAGGCGGTCAGCGAGAGCACCCCGCCGACGATCCCGACCGGCACCACCGAGCCGCGGCACCCGGCCAGGAGACTCCGACCGCGCCGCATCCAGGCGATCAGGGCCAGGACCGGCCCCTGCAGCAGGAAGAGCCAGGCGACGTAGCCGCCGACCGTCCCGGCGTGCCGCACACCGCTGCCGTCCGACACCGTGTACGCGGCGATCATCACGCCGGTGCCGGCGGCCGCGCCGAGGGCGGGCAGCTGCGCCCGCCCGGGTATCCCCTTGGCAAAGGCGAGCCCGATCAGGCCGCAGGAGATCACCAGGACGCCGAGCAGCTCCCCGCCGCCGAGCCCCTGCCCGAGCACCGTCACCGAGAGCAGCGCCACCAGCAGCGGCGCCGAGCCGCGGGCGATCGGGTACATCTGCCCGAAGTCCCCGAGCTGGTAGGCGCGGAGGAGCAGGACCTGGGACGTCACCTGCATCGTCACCGAGGCCAGGAGCAACGGCCAGGACTCCGCGGCCGGCAGCGGGTTGAGCGCGACCAGGACCAGCGCACAGGCCGTGTAGGCGAGGTTGATCAGGGCGAAGCCGACCAGCTTGTCCTGGATCCGGTGGGCCAGCCCGTTCCAGACGGCGTGCAGGACCGCCGCGGCGAGTACGGCGACGGGCACGGACGCCGCCGCCCCGCCGCCCGGCAGCGCGAGCGCGGTTTCAGGCATGGCAAAGCTCCCCTCCAGCAGGTCTGGAACTGAATTCCAAGCTACACTAGATCTATGGAAGACCGTTCCGAATTTTCTCCCCTGGAATCCCAGCTGGCCGCCCACATCCGCGCGCACCTCGGCGAGCTGCGCGGCACCGAGGCCCGTGTCGCCCAGGTCGTCCTCGACCGGGGCGCCGATCTGGTCCACCTGAGCGTGAGCGACGTCGCCGAGCTGGCCGGCACCGCGTCCTCGTCCGTGGTCCGGGCCTGCCAGCGGCTCGGGTTCCGCGGCTACCAGGAGCTGAAGATCGCGGCCGTCCGCCAGGCCCCGGCCCCCGCGCCCTCCCCCGCCGACGAGCGGGACCCGGCCGCCCGGGCGCTCGCCGACACCGTCCGGGCCGCCCGCGAGGCGCTCGACGGGATGGCCACCACCCTCACGGCGGACGACCTGCGCGCGGCGGCCGAGGCCCTGGACGAGGCCCGCCACGTCCTGCTCGTCGGCGCCGGCCTCTCCGGCGCGGTCGCCCTGGACGCCGCCTACCGGCTGCGCGCCCTCGGCCTCCTGGTCGACGCCCCCGCCGACCTGCTCACCGCCCAGCTCGCCGCCGCCCAGCTTCCGCCCACCGCGGTCTGCCTGGCCGTCAGCCACACCGGCGCGACGCAGGCGGTGGTCGACATCGCCCGTCGCGCCGGCGACTCCGGCGCGACCGTGATCGCCCTCACCAGCTACGCCCGCTCCCCCCTCACCGAGGTGGCCACCCACACCCTCGTGGCCGGCGGCCAGGACCTCGTCTTCGGACTGGAGACCACCGCCAGCCGCATCGCCCATCTGACGGCGGTCGACGCACTGACGCTCACCCTGCTGGCGAGGAGGGGGGAGACGGCGAAGCGGGCGCTCGACCGCTCGGCGGACGTCACGGCGGACCAGCTGTACTGACCGTGGTCGGGACGGCCGCCGGGTGTCCCGGATCTCCGGCCGGACCTGTCACCGGTGGTGTGTAGGCTCGCGGGCATGGCGAGGGTGACGCGGGACGATGTGGCGAGGGCGGCGGGCACGTCTACCGCGGTTGTCAGTTATGTGATCAACGACGGCCCGCGACCGGTGGCGGCGGCGACCCGGGCGCGCGTCCTGGCGGCGGTCGAGGAGCTCGGCTACCGGCCGAACCGGGTCGCGCAGGCGATGGCCCGCCGGCGGACCAACCTGATCGGCATGGTCGTGCCGGACGCCCGGCAGCCCTTCTTCGCGGGGCTCGCCCACATGGTGGAGCAGGCGGCGGCGGAGCGCGGCCGGCTGCTGCTCATCGGGAACTCGGACTACGCGGACGAGCGCGAGGCCCACTACATCCGGGCGTTCCTCGGGATGCAGGTGGACGGCCTGATCCTGGTGACGCAGGACCCGTCCGTCCCCGGGGCCGCCGGGATCGAGGCCGCCGACGGCACGCCCGTCGTGCTGCTGCACCACCGGGCGGAGACCGCGAGCGGGGTCGCCGTCGTCGCGGACGACGAGGGCGGGGCGCAGGAGGCGGTGCGGCACCTGCTGGCGCACGGCCACACCGAGGTGCACTGCTTCGGCGGCACGTTCGCGCTCAGCCCGAACGACCCGGTGACCGCCCGGACCGCCGGGTGGGCCGCCGCCCTCGCCGAGGCCGGCCTCACGGCCGAGGGGCGCCTCACCGCCGCACCGTTCGACCGGGTCCGGGCGCACGCCGAAGCCCGCGCGCTGCTGAGCCGCCCCGACCGCCCGTCCGCCGTCTTCTGCGCGACGGACGACCAGGCGATCGGCCTGCTCAGGGCCGCCGACGACCTGGGCATCCGGGTCCCGGAGGACCTCGCGGTCGCCGCGTTCGACGACATCGCCGAGGCCGTCATCGCCGGACCACCGCTCACCACCGTGGCCGCCGCACAGGACGAGATGGCGCGCGCCGCCGTCGACCTGGTCCTGAAGGCCCAGGCGGACGACCAGCCCGCCCCGGCGGGCGCGCGGACGTTCCCCGCGCGCCTGGTGGTCCGCCGCTCCTGCGGCTGCCGGCCGGAGGGCGACTGACCCGGGGCAGCCTCCCCCGGGCCGGTGACCCGAGGGGGCGGGGCCACCGCAAAGGCGCTTCCCGCAAGGGCGGTTGCCGCAAAGTCAGTTGCCGCAGAGTCAGTTGCCACGATGCCAGGTGCCACGAATGCGGTTGCACCCCTGGGCAAGGTCCCCGACGATCCCGTCCATGACCGCCACCGACCACCCCCGCACCGCCGACCACCCCCGCGCCGCAGAGCGGAGCCTGCCCGCCGACCCCGCTGACGCCACCGACGCCGCTGACCCCGCCAACGCCGCGCGCCCGGTGGCGCTGGTGACCGGGGTCGGCCGCACGGTCGGCATCGGCGCGGGCATCGCGACCCGCCTGGCGGCGGCCGGCTGGGACATCGCCTTCACCTACTGGACGCCCTACGACCGGCGGATGGCCTGGGGTGCCGAGCCGGGTGCGGCCGAGGCCGTCGCCGCGTCCGTCGCCCGGCACGGGGGCACCAGCAGCGCCCACGAGGCCGACCTCGCCGACCCGGACGTCCCGGCCCGGCTCTTCGACGAGGTCGAACACCGGCACGGTACGGTCACCGCACTGGTGATGTGCCACTGCGAGTCGGTCGACTCCGGGCTGCTCGACACCACCGTCGAGAGCTTCGACCGGCACTTCGCGGTCAACGCGCGCGCCACCTGGCTCCTGGTCCGCGAGTTCGGCCTGCGCTTCGCCGGCGCGCCCGGGGCCGGCCGGATCGTCGCCCTGACCAGCGACCACACCGTCGGCAACCTCCCGTACGGCGCGAGCAAGGACGCGCTGGACCGGATCACGCTCGCCGCCGCGCACGAGCTCGCCGCCCTCGGAGTCACCGCCAACGTCGTCAACCCCGGCCCGGTGGACACCGGTTGGATGGACGACGAGGCCCGCGGGAAGGTGCTCCGCCGAACGCCGCTCGGCCGCCTCGGCACCCCGCAGGACACGGCGCACCTGGTCGAGTTCCTCTGTTCCCCGCAGGGCCAGTGGATCAACGGCCAGCTGCTGGCCAGCAACGGCGGGCTCACCTGAGCGGCCGCAGCCGCCCACCGGCCCGCCGACCCACCGCAGCCACCGGCCCGCCGCGACCCGCGACCCGCGACCCGCGGCCGGACCGTCACGAGCCTCCCGGGCTCCCGGGCTCGCGCCCCACAGCTCTCCCCTACAGCTCGCCCGACGGCACGGCCGCCACCGCCGCGTACAGGATGTCGCGCAGACCGGGGAGCGCCTCCTGGTCCTCCCGCCAGACCAGCCGGAGGCTGAGGTCCGGGAGCGGGAGGTCGAGGGGGACGAGGGCGCCGGAGCGGAGGCCGTCGGCGACGGCGAACCGGGGCAGCAGGGTGATGCCGAGACCGTGCTCGGCCCAGGCCCGCATGACCGGGACGCCGCCGGCCCGGACGCGCTTGGGGCCGGGGCCGAGGATCCGGTCACCGGCCATCCAGAAGGAGCACTCGGGGACGTTGACCAGGAGCCGTTCGCCGTGGAGGTCCGCGGAGGTCAGCCCCGTACGGGCGGCGAGGCGGTGGCCGGGCGCGGCGACCAGGGTGAGCGGGACGGGGTCGAGGTCAAGGAAGGCGAGCGGCCCGGCCGGGGCGGGGAAGCCGAGTCCGCCGAGGTCGCTGCCGGAGTCCAGCAGCAGGGCCGCTTCGAGCCGGCCCTCCGTCACGTCGGCGAGCAGGCCGTCGCGGGCGCGGTCGGAGTGCACCTCGACGTCGATGTCGGGCCGGCGTTCGGCGAGCCGGGCGAGGACCTGCGGCACGTGGGAGCCGGCGATGGTCTCCAGCGCGCCGAGCCGCAACAGCCGCCGCTCGCCGCGGACTTCGCGGACCGCCTGCTCGGCCTGGGCCAGCAGCGAACGCGCCCAGGGCCGGAGGCGCCGCCCGGCGGCGGTGAGGCCCATCCCCTTGGGCCCGCGGACGAACAGGGCCTCTCCGAGCGCGACTTCGAGGGTCCGGATCTGCTGGGAGACGGACGAGGGGGCGAGGTCGAGTGCGACGGCGGCGTCGGTGACGGTGCGGTGACGGACGACGGCCTCGAAGGTCCTGAGTTGGCGTAGCTCCACGCCGTAGGGAGACAACGCCGGGCGTTCGGAAATTCCGAACGGGGCGTGCGCCCCGGACGGTGGAGCCCCCGGCCCGCCGGAGCGCAGAGTCACCGGCATGACCCTTCCGACCTCACCGGCCGACCCCGCGTCGGCCACCACCCCGCCCGGGCGGGGTACCACCACCCCGTCCGGGCGGCGACGCGCGCTGGCGGGCATCGCGCTCGGCTACTTCATGGTGCTGCTGGACATGACCGTGCTCTCGGTGGCCGAGCCCGATCTCGCCGCCTCGCTCGGCACCTCGGTGGCCGGGCTCCAGTGGGCGACCACCGGCTACACCGTGGTGTTCGCCGCGTTGCTGCTGTCGGCGGGCGCGGCGGCGGACCGGTACGGCGCCGAGCGGCTGTTCCGGGGCGGGATCGCCGTGTTCGCGCTCGCCTCCCTGCTCAGCGCGTTCGCGCCCGCGCTCTGGACGCTCGTCCTGCTGCGCGCCGTGCTGGGGGCCGCCGCGGCCGCGAGCGTGCCGGCCATGATGGTGATGATCGCCCGGCTCTACCCGGAGCCGGCGGCACGGGCGCGCGCGGTCTCGGCCTGGGCGGCGACCAGCGGCGCGGCCGTGGCGACCGGCCCGCTCGCGGGCGGCGCACTGGTCGAGTGGGCCGGCTGGCGGGCGGTCTTCCTGGTCAACGTGCCCGTCGGCACGGCCGTTCTGGCGCTGACCGCCGGCCGCGCGGTCGCCTGCCCGCGCGGCCGGCGCCGGATCGACTGGCCCGCCCAGCTGGCCGCCGCCGCGGCGCTGGCCCTGCTCACGGACGCGCTGATCGCCGCCGGCGCCCAGGCGTGGGCCCACGCGGCATGCTCGGCGGCCGGGTTCGGGGTGTCGGCGGTGGCACTCGGACGGCTGGAAGGGCGCAGCCAGGCACCGGTGCTGAACCGGGCCCTGCTCCGTTCCGCCCGGGTACGGGCGGGGCTGCTGGCCGGCGCGGCGGTGAACTTCGCACTGACCGGCGGCCTGTTCGTGCTGCCGCTGCTGCTCCAGGAGAGGTGGCACCTCGGCCCGTTGCAGACCGGCCTCGCCTTCCTGCCGCTGACCGTCCCGTTCGCCGTCAACCCGCCGTTCACGGGCCGGATCGTGGCGCGGGTCGGTACCCGGCCGCCGATCCTGGCGGGTCTCGCCCTGCTGACCGGCGGCGCCGCGGTGCTCGCCGGGACGGTCTTCGCCGGGGGCGGCTACGCCTGGCTGGCGGTGGGCCTGTTGATGACCGGCTTCGGGGTCTCGTACGTGCTGCCGGCCCTGGTCGCGGCCGTCATCGGTGTCGCCCCGGAGGGTACGGCCGGCGCGGTGGGCGGGCTGCTGAACGCCGTCCGGCAGGTCGGCGCGACGCTGGGAGTGGTGGTTATGGGCGCCGCCGTGACCGTGGACACGGGGTGGGCGCTGGCGGCGTCGGCGGTGGTGTGTGCGGTCGCCTGGCGCGCGTTCGCGCAGGCGGGTCGCGCTGGGGGCGCGAGGCCCTGACGGTGCGCCGACGCGCGCGGGCCGCCCGCAGAGGCACCGGCCCACGGACGGACGGGGGCCGGGAGGAGTCGGTCCTTCCGGCCGGGTCGCTCCCTCCGGCCGGGTCAGTCCCTCCGGCCGGGTCAGTCCTTCCGGCCCGTCACGGCGACGGTGACGCCGAGGCCGATCATGGTGAGCCCGCCGGCCCCGCCGACCAGGGCCAGCCGCTGCGGTGAACGGGCGAACCAGTCGCGCGTGGTGGCCGCGACCAGGCCCCACACGCTGTCGGAGACGACCGCGATCGCATTGAAGATCAGGCCGAGCAGCAGCATCTGGACCGCGACGTGCCCCCGCTCGCGGTCCACGAACTGGGGCAGAACGGCAGCGAAGAAGATCATGGTCTTGGGGTTGGCCACACCGACCGCGAACCCCTCCCACAGTGTGCGCAGGCCGCCGTGCGCAGGGCCCTCACCGGCGAACACGGCCTGGAACGAACCGCGTTGCCGCACCGCCTTGACGCCGAGGTACACCAGGTACGCGGCGCCGGCGAGCTTCAGTCCCGTGTAGACGAGCACCGAGCGCTCCACCACCGCCCCGACCCCGAAGGCCACGGCCACGACGAGTGCGTACGCTCCGAGCGTGTTCCCCACCACGGTGGTCAGGGCGGCCCGGCGACCCTGTGCGAGGGCCCGCCCGATCACGAACAGCACACTGGGACCGGGGATCACGATCAGCAGGAAGGACATGGCCGCGAATGCCAGAAGTCGGTCGGTCGACACCATGCGGCCCATGTAAGCACGGCGGCCGCCGCCGCCCCCAGTGCTTTACGGAGGTCGGCGTGCAACTCTTCGGTTGCACCACCCTCCCCAACGTGCAACCCTGGAGTTGCACCCGTTGGCAGCAACCAAGGAGCACAACATGAGCGACGACCGGATCGAGCGCGAGATCCTGATCGAGGCACCCGTGGAGCGGGTGTGGCCGCTGGTGGCCCAGCCCGGATTCTGGGTCGCCGAGGAGGCGAGCCTGGCCGGCACCACGGCCGAGGAGGGCGAGTCGACCGTCGTGACCAACCCCGAGTACGGCGAGTTCCCCGTGCGGGTGGAGAAGGTCGAACCGCCGACCTACCTGGCCTACCGCTGGGCCAGCGCCTTCCCCGGCGAGGAGCTGCGCGCGGACAACAGCACCCTCGTCGAGTTCACGCTCTCCCCGGAGGGCGACAACACGCGCCTGCGCGTCGTGGAGAGCGGGTTCGCGGCGCTGGCCGGCTCCGAGGAGCTGCGCAGCAAGGCCCTGAAGGACAACACCGGCGGCTGGCCGCAGGTGCTGGACGCCTTCAAGAAGCGCGTCGAACAGTCGTCGGTGTGACCGGCACGCACCCGGAGGGTTCAGAACAACAGCCGGGCGTTCCGGGTGAACCGGTGGACAGCGTGCTCGCCGCGCTGGCCGACCCGACCCGGCGCCTGCTGCTCGACCTGATCGCCGCCCACGGCGAGGCCAGTGCGACCACCCTCGCCGGGCAACTCCCCGTCTCGCGGCAGGCCGTGGTCAAGCACCTCGCCGTCCTGGACGCGGCCGGCCTGGTCACCGGCGGCCGGGTCGGCCGGGAGGTCCGGTACGCGGTACGGCCGGCCGCCCTTGACGCCACGGCACGCTGGATGGCGGCACTGGCCACCAACTGGGACCGCCGACTGGCCGCCGTCAAACGCCTCGCGGAAGCGGCGGAGCACGGGCCACGGGGGACACGAGAAGTACGAGAAGGACGGGAGGCAGGGGAGCCGAACCGGGAGGGAGGCACCGGCACCGGCACCGCTACCTGAGCAGGGTCCGCCGTCAGCGTGCGTGCCTCGCGCGGTGGCGGCGGACCGCGTCACGGTTGGCGCACCGCTGGGAGCAGTAACGCTGCCGCCCGGTGCGCGTGGCGTCGGCGAAGATCGTGGTGCACTCGGCGACCGCGCACCGGCCGAGGCGGTGCATGCCCCGCCCGACCAGGTGCAGTGCGGTGCCGACGGCGATCAGCGAGCAGAGCAGCCGGCCGAGCGGCTGCCGGTCGTCCCGGTAGTGCAGGTGCCAGCCGTCGCCGGAGTGGTCGGTCAGCCGCGGATGGTCCGCGGCGGCGGCCAGCATCCGGTTGAGCAGCTCGGCGCGCTCGCGCTCGTCGACGGCGTCGACCACCTTCTCCCAGGCGTCCAGCACGGCCGCCGCGCGCTCCAGGTCCTGCGGCGTGGCCGGGCCGTCCACCACGAGCCCGGCCGCGCGGCAGCGATCGGCGAGCTCCTCGGCGGTGGTGGGGCGCCGGTTGGCGAGGTCGGCGGCCAGCTTCACGGCGTCCTCGCCGTAAGGGTTGAGGTGCACAAGACCATGACAGCACGCTGGTGGGCATGAGTCACCCCGTCGCACACCGAACCCCTGTAAGGCCGGCCATCGAGAGCGATGTCGCCGAACTCGTACGCCTGCGGGCGTTGTTGTTCGAACACCTCGGCGGCGAGTACTTCAACCCCGCTTCGGCGGACGACAGTTGGCGGGCGGCAATGGCCGACGTCCTGAAGCGGCAGCTCGCAGCAGGCGCCATGCGGATCCTCGTCGTGGACGGCGAGGACGGTGACGGCCTCGCCGCCTGCGGCATCGGCTCGGTCGAACAGCGGCTCCCCGGTCCGCACCTGCGCAACGGCCGGGTCGGCCTGGTGATCGGCGTCGTCACCGCCCCCGCGTACCGGCGGCGCGGCCACAGCCGCGCGATCATGCACGGCCTGCTCGACTGGTTCCGCGAGCGCGACGTCGCCCGCGTCGACCTGTACGCCTCCCACGAGGGCGAACCGCTCTACCGCGCGCTCGGCTTCACGGACCATCCCGATCCGGCCCTGTACTGGCGCCCGTGACCGGCCGCAACCTGCCGGCGGCCGGCACTCCCGCCACCGCTCCCACCGCTCCCCCCGGTCCGGCCGCCGTTCCAGCCACCGGTCCGGCCCCGGCCCCGGCCCCCGCCGGTGCCTCGCCGCCCGCCGGCGGGTACCGGTGGGCCGTCCTCGGCATCGCCACCTTCACCCAGGCCGCGTCCTGCTTCTTCGTCCAGGGCATCGGAGCCATGGGCGTCCCGCTCCAGCGTGACCTGGACCTGAGCACCGCCCAGCTCGGACTCCTGCTCTCGGCGGCCCAGTTCGTCCCGTTGGCCGGCCTTCTGGTGGCCGGGGAGCTGCTGGACCGCTACAACGAGCGCTGGGTCGTCGGGATCGGCGCCTGCGTGGTCGCCGCCGCCCTCGCCGCGGGCAGCCTGGCGCAGGGCTTCGGCTCGCTGCTCCTCGTCCTGCTGGTCGTCGGCGCGGGTTACAGCACCGCGCAGCCCGGCGGGAGCAAGTCGGTGGCGTCCTGGTTCGCCCCGTCCCGGCGGGGCTTCGCGATGGGCGTCCGCCAGGCGGGCCTGCCGCTGGGCGGGGCGCTCGCCGCCGCCGTCCTGCCCCGCCTCGCCGACACGTACGGCCGGCGGGCGGCGTTCGCGGCCGGTGGGCTCGTAGCGCTGCTGGGAGCCGGGGTCTTCATGGGCTGCTACCGGCAACCGCCCGCCACGGACGCCCCGGGTACTCCCGGCGGTCGGGGCACTCCGGACACTCCGGGCACTCCGGCCGGGAAGGGTCCGCACGTCCCGCTCGCGGAGCAACTCGGCGACCGGGTGCGGATGCTGCGGGAACCGGCCATGGTGAACGTCGTGCTCTCCGGCATGAGCCTGATCTCGGTCCAGTGCGGCATCGGCGTCCTGACGGCGCTGTACCTCCACGACACGACGGCGCTCGGGCCCGGTCCGACAGCCGCCGTCCTCGTCGCGGTGCAGGGCGCGGGAGTGGCCGGGCGCATCTGCCTGGCCGCCTGGAGCGACCGTAGTCGCTCCGGTCGCTACACCCCCGTACTGGCGTGCATGGCCGCGGTGGTCGTGGGGCTCGTGGCGCTGCTGACGCCCCTCGGCCAGGCGCCGCTCGCGGCCTGCGTGTTGTTCACCTGGCTGGGGTTCTTCGGCATCGGCTGGTACGGCCCGTGGGTCGCCCACGTGGCCGAGTCGGCCCCACCGGGCAGAACGGGCTCCGCGCTCGGCCTGGTCATGGCGGTCACCCAGCTCGCCGTCATCCTCGCTCCGCCCGCCATCGGCCTGCTCAAGGACTCCGCCGACGGGTTCGCACCGGTCTGGGGAGTCCTGGCGGCGGCGACCGCACTGGCCCTGACGGTCGGCGTCCGCGGCGAACGCCGACGGCGGCGGACGGTTCCGACGACCTGAGGACGCGCCGACGGCCCGGAGGCGTCAACCTCCGGGCCGTCGGCCGGGCGTGCCCACACCCGCGTCCCCTGCCCCCACACCCGCGCTCGGGGCACGGGAGTGTGGGCGGCCGCGCGCGGCGGTCCCCCTGCCTACCGGGCCGGGATGATCCCGGTCAGCCACTTGAAGGTCGGGACGACCAGCGGCTTCCAGGTCGACGTGAGGTGGGCGCCGGTGGTCTCGACGGGGGTGATGCTGGTGGGGCTCTTGGCGGCCTGCTGGAGGGCGGTCGCGTCCTCCAGGCCGTCGCCGCGCTTGCCCGTCACGTAGAGCGCGACGTTCGGCGGGGTGGGGGCGTGGGTGAGGATGTAGAGCGGGTTGGCGGTCTCGCGCAGCTTCGGGTCCTTGGCGGTCAGCGAGACGGGCTCGCCGGCCGGGTCGTTGTAGCCCGACATGCTGACCGCCGCACGGTAGCGGTTGGGGTGGGACAGGGCGAGGCGGGTGGCGCAGTGGGCGCCGGCCGAGTAGCCGGACAGGGCCCAGCGGTCGGCGGTGGTGTCGGCCCGGAAGTTGTCCATGACCATCTGCGGCACGTCACGCGAGAGCCAGGTGTCGGCGTTGACCTTGCCCGGGACGTCGGCGCAGCCCGTGTCGGTCTGGCCGAGGAGGGTGACGCGTGGCGAGACCAGGATGAAGGGCGTCACCTGCCCTGACTTCATGAGTGGTTCGAGTTGCTTGGTCGCGTCCATGGTCTCGCCGAACCAGGCGCTGGAGGATCCCGGGTAGCCGACGAGCAGCTCGACCACCGGGAAGGTCTTGTCCTTGTACGCGGGGTCGTCGTACTGCGGGGGCGTCCAGACCAGGACCTCGCCGTCGACGCCGGAGAGTTTGCCCTTGAGGTCGGCCTGCTTCACGCTCCTGGGCACGGCGTCGGAGTCGGGCGTGTGGAAGGCCTGCGGGACCTTGGGCGCGGACGTGGCGGCGGCCCCGGCGGAGGCCCCCGCGGACGCGGCGGCCCGGTCCCCGGCGAGGCCCTCGTCCTTCGGGGGCACGGGGACGGCGCGGACGTGGTTCGAGGTGCCCAGCAGGTCGCCCCAGCTGTCGTAGAGCTGGTTCTCGTTGTTGACCACCACGAACACCAGGGTCACGGCGGTGAACTGACAGAGCAGGATGGTCCCGAAGTAGGAGAGCGCCCGCAGCGGGCCGCGCCACGGCCTGGCGGCCGGCACCGGCCGGCCCGCACCCGGCGCGCCCTGCTGCGTGGCGGGCTCCCCCTGGTCCGGGTTCGGCGCGCCCTGCTCCGCGGCCTGCGGGCCCGAATCGGCGGTGGGCGTGCCCGATTCGGCGCTGGGCTGCGGGTGCTGAGTGCCCGGCAGCCGTCCGAAGACCCCTCTGCCCCGCCACTGCGCCATGGCCAGCGCGAGGGAGCCCACGAACAGCACGATCGTGAGGACGAAGAAGGGAGTGCCAGTCAGGTTCATCGCGTTCCGGTGCCCAGTTCCTGTGCCGCCCGGGCCCGTGTGCCCGGTGACAGGAGAGACAGCAAGGAACGGCCGTTCGGTTGCCCGTTCCTGGGAGCAACCTGGGAGCCCGGGGCGCAGCGGCGGGACGCGGGCCGCGAGGCCGGATCAGCAGGTGGTCCCCGGCGTCGGACTCGGAGCGGCCGGACTCAGAGCGGCCGGGCGTCCACCCGCTGCCCCCGCAGCCCGCGCGGCGCGCCCGGACCGCCCGGACCGCGGAACGGCAGTGTCCGGCTGAGGACGAGATTGGTGGTCGTGCTCCCGAACTGGGCCAGCGCGTCGACGACCTCCTCCAGGTGACCCATCGACGTGGTCGCCACCTTCAGGACGTAACAGTCGTCGCCCGTGGTCCGCAGGCACTCCAGGATCTCCGGGCGTTCATCCACCAGCCGGCGCAGCGGCTCGTGCCGCGTCCCCGGCCCCGGGTACTTCAGCCGGACCACCGCCAGCACCACGTGCCCGGTCCGTTCCAGGTCCACCTCCGCGCGGTACCCGGTGATCACCCCGGCCGCCTCCAGCCGCCGCACCCGCTCCGTCGTCGCCGACGCGCTCAGGTTCACCCGTCGTGCCAGCTCCGTGAACGGGAGCCGGCCGTCCTGCTGGAGCTCGGCGAGGATCGCCCAGTCCGTCTCGTCAAGACTCTCGGTCATCTGCCCAGATTACCGGTGAATCCACGGCCGAACCGCGTCCGAACAGGCCGGAATCCCTTCTGGAGGCCCGGACCGCCTGACTAGCCTTGGCGTCGTGAAGATCGGAGTCAACGTCCTCAACTTCGGCCCCGGCGCGGACCCGGGAGTCCTGCGCAGCTGGGCCCTCACCGTGGAAGGCCTGGGCTTCGACCTGCTGATGGTCTCGGACCACGTCGCCATCACGTCCGACGTCGCCGAGCGCTACCCGGCCCCCTTCTACGAACCGTTCACCACCCTCTCCTGGCTGGCCGGCATCACCACCCGGGTCCGTCTCGGCACGACCGTCCTCATCGCCCCCTACCGGCACCCGCTGCTCACCGCCCGGATGGCCGCCAACCTGAACGAGCTGAGCGACGGCCGGCTGGTCCTCGGCGTGGGGGTGGGCTGGGCCCGGCAGGAGTTCGCCGCCCTCGGCATCCCCTTCGAGCGCCGCGGACGGCTGACCGACGACCACCTCCGGGCCGTCCGGGCCGCCTGGGCGGACACCGCCGCCTACGGAAGCCGGCGGATTCCCGTCTGGGTCGGCGGCAACAGCGAGGCGGGCCTGCGCCGGGCCGTGCGGCTCGGGGACGCCTGGCACCCGTTGCGCTGCACCATGCCGGTGCTGCGCGAGTCCGTGGCCAGGCTCAAGGAGCTCGCGGACGAACAGCAGCTCCCCGTACCCGCCTTCGCGCCCCGGATCGCGCTCAAGCCCACCGCGACGACCCTCGACGGGCCGCAGCGGCTCGCAGGGGAGGGCACGATCGACCAGATCATGGCCGACCTCGACCAACTGCGGCTGCTGGGCGCCGACACCGTCGTCCTCGACCCCTACGGCGGCGACCCCCGCGAAACCCTCCACCCCGAGACGGCCTGGCGGTCACTCGCCACGGTGGCCGCGCAGTTCCACCCACCCCGCACCCGTACGGAGCACTCATGACCACCCCCGACGACCACCCCCTCCTCCGGCGAGCCATCGCGCTCGCGGCCGAGGCACGCGCGAGCGGCAACCCGCCGTACGGATCGCTGCTGGCCGGGCCGGACGGCGCCGTACTGGCCGAGGAGCGCAACACGACCCTCACCGACCGGGACATCACCGCGCACCCGGAGCTGAAGCTGGCGCGCTGGGCCGCACGGGAGCTGGACGCCGTCACGGCGGCGCGGACCACGATGTACACCAGCTGCCAGCCGTGCGGGATGTGCGAGGCCGTCATCCAGCAGGCGGGCCTGCAGCGGGTGGTGTTCGCGCTGTCCGGCGAACAGCTCCTGGCCATCCGTCCGGGCAGCGGCCGCCGGCCCGTCCCGCAGGACGGCCCGGCACTGCACGACGAGGTGCGGGCGGTGGTGGAGGGGTACTACCGCTGACCCGGCAGCAGGGCGGGGGCGGCGGCAGGTCGGCCGGGCACGACGGCGGCACAACGGGCCGTCACGACGGCGGCACGACGGACGGGCACGACGGCGGCACAACGGATCGGCACCGGCCGCAACGACGGACCGGCCCGGCCGGCCGCCTCACGGACACGCCGGCCGTTCACCGGGCGCGGGGGGCTCGGTGAACGGCCGGCGCCGCTTGTCCCACGCCGGGCGCGCCCACCTGGTGCACTGGTCCCGGGACGCACTCGGGACCACGGCCTCATGCCCCCCGTCCTGGCGAATTCCTAACGTGAGAGCACGCGTTGGGCAGTCACCCCGGGTAACCGGACGACACCTCACGCGGACCGGGCCGGACTTCCGGCCCGGGAGTTCCGACAGCGAAGCACTGGAGGATCCCAGATGAGTTGGAACCAATTCACGCTCTCCTCGGCCGGCAGCTCGGACCTGTCGAGCCGGGTGGCCGCGGTCTCCCGGATCGACGGCAGCATGGAGGTCTGGTGGGTCGCGCCGAACGGCTCGGTCCAGGGGGCCTACTGGTACGACGGTTCGCCGTGGAAGCGCTACGAGCTGGCGCCCGCCGGAAGCGCCTCCGTCAACGGCGGAATCGCCGCCGTCTCGCGCATCCCCGGCAGCATGGAGGTCTGGTTCATCGGGGCCAACGGCTCGGTGCAGGACCGCTACTGGTACGAGGGCTCCACCTGGCAGGCCTTCGAACTCGCACCCCCCGGCAGCGCCTCCGTCAACGGCGGAATCGCCGCCGTCTCCCGCATCCCCGGCAGCATGGAGGTCTGGTTCATCGGGGCCAACGGCTCGGTGCAGGACCACTACTGGTACGAGGGCTCCACCTGGCAGGCCTTCGAACTCTCCTCCGCCGGCACCGCGTCGACCATCGGCGGCATCGCCGCGGTCTCGCGCATCCCCGGCAGCATGGAGGTCTTCTTCGTCGGCGGGAACGGCTCGGTGCAGGACCGCTACTGGTACGAGGGCTCCACCTGGCAGGCCTTCGAGCTCTCGCCGCCCAACAGTGCGTCCAGCACCAGCGGCGTCGCGGCGGTCTCGCGCATCCCGGGCAGCATGGAGGTGTGGTTCGTCGGGCCCAACGGCTCGGTGCAGGACCGCTACTGGTACGAGGGCTCCACCTGGCAGGCCTTCGAACTCGCGCCCGCCGGCAGCGCCTCCACCCACACCGGAATCGCCGCCGTCTCCCGCATCCCCGGCAGCATGGAGATGTGGTTCGTCGGGCCCAACGGCTCGGTGCAGGACCGCTACTGGTACGAGGGCTCCACCTGGCAGGCCTTCGAACTCGCACCCCCCGGCAGCGCCTCCGTCACCAGCGGAATCGCCGCCGTCTCCCGTATCCCCGGCAGCATGGAGATGTGGTTCGTCGGCGGCGACGCCTCCGTCCAGGACCACTACTGGTACGACACGTCGAGCAAGAACTTCGACCAGGACCTCACGACCGACATCGCCATCGGGGGCTCGGCGCACGTCGTGATGAGGCAGGACGGCTTCTTCTCGTTCAACACGCACGCCCACGACAGCGGTTTCGACAACATCGACTACACGATCTCCGCCGCCGTGCTGACGCCGGACGGAACCGTCTTCACCTTCCAGCACTCCGGTCACACCGAAGGAACCGTGGCCGGCCTGCCCTTCGGCACCCCCGACCGGAACGACGACTTCACGTTCACCGGCAACAACCCGCAGATCACCGCGAAGTGGGACGGCATCCTCAACGGCACCTTCAAGGCCGACATGCAGGCGACCGACACCCTCGCGGCCGGCATCACGGGAGCCCTCGGCGACCTCGTGAAGGCGGTCCTGGCCGCGGCGGGCAAGGCCGCGGCCGACGCGGTCGTCAAGCTCGTCTCCTGACCGGACCCGACCCGGCCTGATCCGATCCGGCCCGACTCGCCCCGGCCTGATCCGACCCGACCTGACCCGACCTGACCCGACCTGACAGCCCCGACGCACGGGCCCGGTTCCTCCCCAGGAGCCGGGCCCGTGCCCACGTCAGGTCAGTGCGACGCCCCCGGCGCCCGGAGCGGGCCGCGGACGTCGCGCCTGCGCCGTACACCGGTCGGCGCCGCACCGCGGTGGCGGCCCGGCCTGGGGGGCCGGTACCTTGTGCCGCGTGATCGACGAGACGGCGGCCCTCCCACCCACCGTGTACGCGTCCTCCCGGCCTCGGGCGGCCCTGCACCTGGCCGGCGCGGCGGCGTTCGTGGCAGTGGGCGCCGCCATGATGATGTCCCCCTCGGTCCTGTTCATGCTCATCGGCGCACTCAGCGTGACGTTCTTCGGGGCCTGCGCGGTGGGGCTGACGGGCCGTCTCGTCCGGCGCCGGCCCGAGCTCGTACTGGACGCGGCCGGGCTGGAGCACGTCCAGGTGGGGCGGATCGCCTGGAACGAGATCGCCGAGGTCCGGGTCCGGGCGGTCAACACCGGCTCCGCCTTCACTCCGTACATGGTCGAGCTGGTCCTGCACGACCCCGCCGGGTACCTGGTCCGCGCGCCGTGGATCGCCCGGGCGAACGCCCGCATGGGCTACCGCCCGTCGTTCTCGACCAACACCCTTCCGGTCGATCACCGCACGATCGCCGACGCCATGCTCCGCCACCGGCCGGACCTGACCGTCCGCATCTGGGGCAGGCGACCGTAGGAGCGAGGCGGAGGACGCCCGAGCGGCGCAGCCCCGTCCCGTCACCCGTCACTTGTCACCCCGTCACTCGTCAGCCCGTCATCCCGTGCCCGGCCGGCGCACGGCCATACGGTGGCGGTCGACCACAGGGAGCGGTCCCGAACCGTCAGATCGGGTTGAGGCGCGCCTTGAGCAGGCAGAACTCATTGCCCTCGGGGTCGGCGAGTACGTGCCAGTGCTCGTTGCCGGTCTGGCCGATGTCGGCCCGGCGCGCCCCGAGTGCCAGGAGGCGTTCGAGCTCGGCGTCCTGATCGCGGTCGGTGGGGTTGACGTCGATGTGCAGCCGGGACTTGCCCTGCTCCGGCTCGTCCCTGCGGCTGAAGAAGATCGTGGGCTGCGGACCGCCGAACCCTTCCGGCGTCCCGATCTCCACGCAGCCCTCCTCCCGGCCGACCACGACGTAGCCCAGGACCTCGCACCAGAACTGCGCCAACAGTTCGGGGTCGCGGCAACCGAGCACGAGCTCACCGATACGACATGCCATGGACGAAACCTGCTCTCAGCGTGGGAACTTCCGGGGCGGCCGGACGCGGAGCCCGTGGGCTCCCCGCTGTGCGAACGCGGTCGAGACCGTACCGAATGGGGCGAGCAGGCGCGAGGGGTTTTGGGGCGCGGTAGGGCGGTAGAGGCGTTTCCGCCAGTCCGCTAGACGAGTTCGTCGGCGAGCAGGTCCATCAGCAGATTGTCGTGCCAGGTGCCGTCCGGTCCGCGTTCGTACTGGCGCATCGTCCCGACCGGGCGGAATC
This sequence comes from Kitasatospora sp. NPDC056181, assembly GCF_042266225.1. Taxonomy (NCBI): domain Bacteria; kingdom Bacillati; phylum Actinomycetota; class Actinomycetes; order Kitasatosporales; family Streptomycetaceae; genus Kitasatospora; species Kitasatospora sp. NPDC056181. Next base: position 13,518 of record NZ_JBHJUK010000031.1, on the reverse strand, counting down.
CGACCTTCTCGTAGCAGCGGATCGCCGCCGTGTTGTCCGCCGCCGGGTCGATGATCAGGCGATGGTAGTGGCGGTCGGCGACGAGGTGGCGGGCGAGGGTGCGGACGGCGTCCGTGCCGAGGCCGTGGCCGTGGTGGGCCGGGTCGAGGTAGATGTCGATGCCGGCGTGCCGGTACTCGTCGTCGTTCTCGGCGTACCACTGGATCGCGCCGGCCACCTGGCCCCCCACCACGACCACCAGGGTCTCGGTGTCCGGCTCCTTGAGGTCGGTGGCGACGGCGTCGGCGAGGTCGTCGCCACCCCGCCAGCGGGCGTACACCTCGGGCGTGGAGCGAATGGCCACGAGGGCCGGGATGTCGTCGCCGGTGGCCGGGCGGAGCGTGACGTGGGTGCCGTGCAGAATCGTCCCCATATGGGGCATGTTTCCACGGAAGAGGGTGTTCGGCGAGCCTATTTCCGCGTTGCGCGCGCGGCCTCCCGGCAGGGAGGATTCGCCGCTGTGGATCTTATTTTCGGCCTGGTCTTCATCACGCTCACCTGCGTCGCGCTGCACGACCAGCCCTTCCGCCGGCTCGCCCAGAGGTGGGCGCGGACCAGCTTCGACCCCACGGCGTACGGCCTGGCTCCGCGCGCGCAGCTGGACCCGGAGCGCGCCGGCCCGCCGATGTCCGCCGAGCTGCGCAGGGAGGCCCAGGCGATCGCCGACGCCGCCTGGGACGGGGACTGGCGGCCCGCCGCCGCGTACGTGGCCGGGGCCGGGCGGTCCTGGGACGAGCGCTGGTCGCGACTCGAACTGCTGACGGAGATCGCGGACTCGGGCGACGCCTGGCTGACGGCCTGGCGGATCGCCGATCCGAACTGCTGCGACGCGGCCACGCTGGAGGCCAAGCTGCTGGTGCGCCGCGCGTGGGCGATCCGCGGTTCCGGGTTCGCCCACGAGGTGCCGCCCGAGAACATGGCGAGGTTCCGGGAACTGCTGCCGGCCGCGATCGAGGCCGCACGGCGGGCCGCGCTGCTCTCCTCGGAGGACCCGGGGCCGTGGGTGGTCATGGTGACGGCGGCACGCGGGGCGCAGTACACGCCCGAGCAGTTCGCGCCGCTCTGGGCCGGGTTGGCCGAGCGGGCGCCGCACCACTACGAGGGGCACTGGCAGGGCATGCAGTACTGGTGCGCCAAGTGGTACGGCTCGGACCGGGAGATGCTGGCGTTCGCCGAGCGGGCCATGGACGCCGCACCGGCGGGCAGCCCGCTGCCCGGGATCTACCTGCACGCGGTCCACGAACTGGCGAAGCGCAACGCAGCCGGGAAGCTGCTGGCCTCGGCGCAGGCGAAGCGCCGGCTGAGGGCGGTCGCGGCGGCTCTGGCGACCGTGCCGCCGGACGATCCGCACCTGCCCGCACTGCGACACCTGCTCGCCTCCTTCTTCTACACCTCGGGCCTGTACGCGCCCGCACTGGAACAGTTCCGGCTGCTCGGACCCTGGTGCGGCGCCGCCCCGTGGACCGCGGCCGAGGATCCGGCGGCGGAGTTCGACCTCGCACGCGGGGTGTCGGTGAAGCGGGCCAGGGCCCGTCCGCTGCCGCGGGAGACGGGCCCGGTCAAGAGCGCAACCCATCGCCACGGCGGGTGATCGTTCCGGTCCCGGGACGCACGCGGGACGCCCCGTCCCCTCCCGCGCCGGGCTCCCGAGACGCCGGCAGGGTTCAAGGGTGCCGCTCCTGCTCGGCAGCGGCGACCTCCGCCTCCGCCGCTTCCACCGCCCGCCCTCCGGAGGCCCGTTCGCCGTCGTTCGCGCCGGTCATGCTTCCGCAGGTTCGAACCTCTCACGCAGCTGGTCGAGCTTGCCCGGCCAGTTCCGGCCGTTGGCGCGGTGACGGTCCGCCACCTCGTCGGCCGAAAGGCCGAGTTGGGCGAAGCCGCTCTCGACCATCGTGAGCCTGGTGCCTCCCGTGGCCTGGTCCACGGCCAGCGTGAACTCGACGAGTGTGGCGTTGGAGGGGGTCGGCTCCTCACCGGCGGCGCCCTGGGACCAGCGCCAGGAGAAGACGCTCGGCGGCTCGACCGTCTCGACGCGGGCCGGGATCGTGCCGTGAACACCGTGGTCGAAGATCAGTACGCCACCGGGGCGCAGTTCGACCTTGACGGGATCTCCGCTGCCGAACCAGCCTCCCAGGAAGGCGGGTTCGGTCAGCACCGACCAGACCCGCTCCGGGGTGGCATTGATGACGACGGTGCGTTCGATCGTGTCGGGGATCATTGAGACCTCATCTCGTCCGGATGTGCCACCCAACGGTTGCACATCCGAATCCCCATGCGCAACCAGAGAGTTGCGCATGGGGTCGAGCAAGGCGGCCCACCGAAGGACGCCGGGCACCGAACGCCAGGCGCGGGGAGCCGACCCCGGTTCAGGCGGACTCGGTGGGAAGACCGGCGTCGGCCCAATCCTCGATGCCCTCGCGGTACTTGCGGACGTTGGTGTAGCCGAGGGCGGTGAGGCGGTCGGCGACCTGGCCACTGTTGGGGCAGGCCGGGTTGGAGCAGTAGGTGACGATCGCGGCGTCGCGGTCGGGGAGCAGGGTGGGCGCCAGTTCGTCCACATCGGCCCGGACCAGCGCGACGGCGCCGGGCAGGTGCTGCTTGGCGTAGTACTCGCCGCCGAGGGCGTCGACCACGGTCACGGAGCCCGTCTCGATCGCCGCGGCCAGTTCGTCCCGGGTGATGAGTGCAGTCATTGCCGCTACCTCCTAGAGATTCGGACTATAGTCCGGTTATGGCTCACGACAATAACGGACCGCAGTCCGCTTCTGCAATCCCCGGGACCGGCGGGGAGCCCGTAGCACTGGAGCTGCTGCGCACCCCGCCACCCGCCGAACGGGCCGACGCCGCCCGGAACCGGGCCGCCGTCCTGGAGGCCGCCGCCCGGCTGTTCGCGGAGCACGGGGTCGAGGCGGTCTCGATGGACCAGGTGGCGGCGGCGGCCGGGGTCGGCAAGGGCACGCTGTTCCGGCGCTTCGGCGACAAGGCCGGACTCGGGGTGGCCCTGCTGGACGCGCGCGAACGGGCACTCCAGGAGGCGGTCCTGCGCGGGCCCGCACCACTGGGGCCGGGCGCAGCGGACGGCGAAGCGGGCGAGGCGGGCGGGCCGGACACGGCACCCGGCACGGCACCCGGCGAGCGACTGGCGGCGTTCGTGGACGCGTACCTGGACTACCTGCTGGAACACCTCGACCTGGTGCGGATGTCCGAGACGGCCTCGCGCGGGGCCCGCTACCGCATCGGGGCGTACCGGTTCTGGCACCGGCACGTGGCGATCCTGCTCACCCGGGCCGGCGCGGCGGACCCGGAGCACGACGCACACGCCCTGCTCGCGGCACTGGCGGCCGAGCATGTGGCCGCACTGCTACCGGAGTTGGGGGAAGAGCGGATCCGGGCGGGGGCACTCGGCCTGGCCGCCCGGATCGCACCGCAGGCGACAGCAGCAGGTGACAGCAGTAGGTGACGCGGGCGTCAGGCGGCGTACGCCCCGAAGCCCCGGCAGACCAGGCCGTCCCGGAAGGTCAGCGCCTCCGAGACGGCGGTCCCGCGCTCGTTGCGGTAGTTGATGACGACCGTGTCCACCGACACCCGGACGTCCTCCAGCGCGAAGTGCAGGTCCGGCAGCTGCGCCAGCGCCTTGGCCCAGTAGGCGCGCAGGGCCTCCTTGCCGCGCACCTCCCCCGAGGGCTCGCCGATGAACGTGACGATCCTGGGCGAGGCGAAGACGACGTCGTCGGTGTAGTGGGCGAGGACGGCCTCCAGGTCACGGGCGTTCCAGACCGCGACCCACTCCTCGGCGAAACGCTGCGCGAAGGCGTGATCGATACTCATGCGCCCCATCCTTCCCAATCGGTCGCGGCGCGGCAGCAGGACCGCCGACTTCCGGCCGGGTTGGCGAGGTGGCCGGACCGGACGGACACCACTCCCCGCCGGTCGTCCGGCGGGGAGCGGCGGCGTGGTCAGACGTGGACCGGGACCGTGCACAACGGGGTTGTGGCGGGCTCGGGTTGGAGGGTGGTGTGGGCGATGGCGAAGTGGTCGGCGGCGCAGCGGCGGAGGCGGGTGAGCAGGTCGGCGGGGTCGGCGTCGCCGGTGACCACGTGGGCGGTGAGGACGGGCATGCCGGAGGTGATCGTCCAGGCGTGCAGGTCGTGGACCTCCCGGACGGCCGGGTCGGCGAGGAGGTGGGTGCGGACGGCGGCGAGGTCGAGGCCTCTGGGAGTGGCTTCCAGGAGGACGTGCAGGGCGTCGCGGCCGAGCAGGTAGGCGCGGGGCAGGATCATCACGCCGATGAGCAGGGAGGCGATCGGGTCGGCGTACTGCCAGCCGGTGAGCTGGATGACGACGGCGGCGGCGATGGCGGCGACCGAGCCGAGGGCGTCGCCGAGGACTTCGAGGTAGGCGCCGCGCAGGTTCAGGCTGTGGTCCTTGCCACTGCGCAGCAGGGCGACGCCGACCAGGTTGGCGGCAAGGCCGACGAGCGCGACGGTCAGCATCAACCCGCCCCGCACCTCGGCGGGTTGGCCGAAGCGCCGGACGGCCTGGTAGGCGACCCAGGCGAAGACGCCGATCAGCAGGGCGGAGTTGGCGAGGGCGGCGAGGATCTCCAGCCGGTAGTGGCCGAAGGTGCGGCGGAGGGTGGGCGAGCGCTGGGCGACCTGAACGGCGACCAGGGCCAGGGTGACTCCGGAGAGGTCGGTGAGCATGTGGCCGGAGTCGGCGAGCAGGGCGAGACTGCCGGAGAGCAGGCCGCCGACGACCTGGAGGACGAGGACGGTGCCGGTGACGGCGATGGTCAGCAGCATCCGGCGGCGGTACGCGCCGCCGACCGTGGCCGGGGGCCCGGCGGTGTGGCCGACGGTATGGCCGGCTCCCATGTCAGTGCTCCTCTCCGAGGGGCAGGACCGCGGCGAGCAGGTCCCGCAGGGCGTGGGCGAGGCGGTCGTCGGCCAGGTGGTAGCGGGTGCGGCGGCCTTCGGGGACGGTCCGCACCAGGCCGCAGTCGCGCAGGCAGGCGAGGTGGTTGGAGACGTTGGCCCTGGTCAGGCCCAGCTCCTCGGCGAGGTCGGCCGGGTAGTGCGGGGCGGCGAGCAGGGCGAGCAGGATGCGGCGCCGGCTGGTGTCGGCCAGGGCCCTGCCGACGCGCTCCATGGCCGCCTCCTGCGCTTCGGCGGGGAGGTGCGGACTGCGGGTGCTCTCGGCGGTCGGTTCCATGGCCCAACAGTACAGCCAATGCTGAATTCAGCAAGGACTGAACCCACAGAGCAGGCAGATGCGAGCCTGTCCACCACTCGGCCCTGGCAGCTGCGAGAGACCCCCTCAACGCGTGTGACCAGGGATTTTCCGGCCACTAGGGTTGATCACGGCACGATCGGGAACCCCTTGAACCGCGATCGAAAGTACGAGGCACCACCCATGAGCCTGAGCATTCGCAACCAGCTCCCCGGCACCGTCACCGCCGTCACGACCGGCGAGGTCATGGCCACCGTGAAGGTCCGGCTCACCTCCGGGCAGGAGCTCACCGCGGCGGTCACCGTGGACGCCGTGAAGGACCTCGGCCTCGGCGCCGGCAGTGCGGTGCAGGCGCTGGTGAAGTCCACCGAGGTCTCGCTGGCCACCGGCCCGGTCGCCGGACTGAGCATCCGCAACCAGATCCCGGGCACGGTCGCCGAGGTGGCCACCGGCGCCGCGATGGCCGGGGTGAAGGTCGACGTGGCGGACGGCGCGCTGACCGCCGCGATCACCGCCGACGCGGCGGCCGAGCTGGGCCTGGCGGCCGGCTCGCCGGTGGTCGCGCTGATCAAGTCGACGGAGGTCTCGCTCTCGGCCGCGTGATCCTCGGCGGCACCGCCGTCGGCGCGCCACTGACGACACACCGCCGACGGCACGCCACCGACAACACAGCACCGACAGCACAGCGCCGTCGGCAGCCCTCCGACGGCAGCCCTCAGGGAGCGGGCTCCTCCAGCGGACCGAGCCAGACGGCCGTGACCGCACTGACGTAGCGGGCGCCGCAGCGGTCGTCGGGGACGACCAGCTGCGGGCCCGCGGCGTCCAGCGGCGCGCCGTCCATGCTGGTGGCGAGCAGGATGCGCCGGTCCGCGAACTCGGGGTCGATCTCGGCCCAGGAGACGACGGCACGGTGACCGTCGGCGCCGCTGACGGAGAGCAGGAAGCGCAGCCGCTGCTTGCGGCCGGTGAAGTCGATCCGCGGGCCGGCGGCGCGCAGCACGTCCCAGAGGGCCGGACCCTCGTAGCCGTGGCGCTGCTCGCCCTCGGTCAGGCAGTCGAAGCTGACCTCGACCCGGTGGGCGGGCAGCGCGCGCAGCTGTTCGACGGTCAGCTCGGCCGGCCGGTCCAGGTGACCGTGCAGCCGGACTCTGGCGGACGCTCCCATGTGCCACGCTCCTCCCGGACCGCGCCGGTGCGGTCGCCGCGGTCCGGGAGAAGTGCTACCCGAGCCGGAGCCGGGCCATTCGCACATGCGGGCCTGAAAGGAACAATTCAGCCGCAGTTGCGATGGATGAACGCCCCCTGGGGAGGCATCTGCCGAAGGCGGGAGGCCGGAGGCGGAACGCAGGCCCGGGGGCGGAGGGGGCAGGACGCAGACCCGGGGCCGCGAGGGCCGGGCCGCACCCCGAAGGATGCGTGGAGCGGGATGCGGGGCGCACCGGAGGAGACACTGCGGTGCGCCCCACACCGATTCAAGCAAGGCGGCAACGGTGCGGACGACTGGTTCCGGACACCATCCGCGGGGGCTCGCACTGGATGATCCACCAAGGGGGATTACAGGTCATCAGCTTGCATTTACGATGCTCGTGCGCCGGTCGGCCTCGCAGGTGCGATGGCCATGGTCCGGCGCGGAGCACAAGGAGCGAGAGAGATGATCGTCGGAGACCTGCTCGACCTGGACGACCTGCACATCCGGCTGGCCTGGGGCACGCCGGAGCTGCTCGCCCGCCCGGCCACCGGCATCAGCTCCACCGACCTCCAGGACCCGGCCCGCTACCTCCGGCCCGGCGAGCTCGTCCTCACCGGCCTGGTCTGGTGGCAGCCGGCCGACGGCTCCGGCGCGCTCCGCTTCGCCACCGCCCTGCGCAGCGCCGGCGTCGCCGCCCTGCTCGCCGGGGAGGGCACCCACGGCAGCATCCCCGAGAGCCTGGTCGACGCCTGCCGCACCCACGGCATCCCGCTGCTCGCCGTGCCCGCCGGCGTCAGCTTCCGGTCCGTCACCGACCGCGTCTACCTGCGCCTCTGGGGCGACCTCCGGGCCGGCGCCCAGGACACCGCCGCGATACCCGGCACCGTCCGGCGCGAGCTCGCCGAGCTGATGCACGCGGGCACCGCCCCCGCCGAGGTGCTCGCGCACGCGGTGGGGCGGCTCGGGGTACCGGACTGCTCGCTCGCCACGGCCGGCGGGCGGCTCGTCGCCGGGCCGGCGGCGCCGGGCGGGCGGGGCGACCTCGGGCTGCCGGTCGGCCCGCAGGACGGCTCGCCGTTCACCGGGTGGAGGCTGCGGCCGCACGCCCGCGACGCCGCGGCCGAGCCGGTGCTCCAGGGGCTGGCCGAACTGCTCGCCCCGCTCGCCGTCCGCGCCCACGCCGAGGCGGGCGGCCGGCGCCGGACGGCCGGGCACCTGCTGGACGCACTGGCCGGTACGACCGGCGCGGCCGGGGACGGGGGCACCGGCCTCGCCGAAGCCCTGGCCGCCTGCGGGCTACCCACGGGCACGCCGGGTGGCGCACCGCTGGTCGCGGTGGCCGCCCGGATCGACGACGCCCCGCCCGCGTGGGCCGCGCACGCACTCGCCGAGGCACTGCACCCGCTGGACGCCCCGTACGCCGCCGGGACGGACGGCGCCGGCCGGGCCGCCGCCGTGGTCGCCGCGCCCGCCGCACAGGTCGCCGACCGGCTGCGCCGCGCCCGGCCCGCCCTCCAGGCCCGCCTCGGCGGGCGGCGGACCCTGCGCCTCGGCGTCGGCCCGGCCGCGGCGGCCGCGGCGGGCCCGCTGCGGGCGGCCCTGGTCCAGGCCCGGTACCTGCTGGACGGCCCGTCGGGAGCGATCGGCACCGCCGCCGAGCTGGACTCGCTGGCCGGGCTGCTGCGCGGCATCCCGCCCGAGGTCACCGCCGCCTTCCACACCCGCCTGCTGGCCCCGCTCGCCGCCCACGACCGCGACAACGGCGTCTCGCTGCTCGGCACCCTCGCGGCCTTCCTCGACCACGACGGCTCGTGGGCCCGCACCGCCGAGACCCTCTGTATACATGTCAACACCGTCCACTACCGGATCCGCCGCATCGAGGACCTCACCGGCCGCAACCTGGCCCGTCTCCAGGACCGCCTCGACCTCCGCGCGGCCCTGCTCTGCGCCCCGGCCGCCTGAGCCGGGCGGCCCGACCCGGCACTCCTCGCGGGGAGGAACGGCTCCGGCCCCCTGAGCCACGCGGCCCAGCCCGGTACCCCGGGCGGGCAGGGACGGCTCCGGTGGCCGCGGCGGAAATCCCCCGGAAGAATTTCCGGGCGGCTGTCGATCCGGCCGTTCCCCGTTCGACGCAGGGGTGAGAGGCGGGGAACGGCCCCGCCTCCTGACCGAGGAGTCACCATGCCGCGCTTCATGAGCCTCATTCGCATCAACGAGCAGGACGCCCCGAACATGCAGCTCGACGCGGACTTCGAGAAGCGGATGGGGGCGCTGTTCGAGGAGATCACCAAGGCCGGGGTGATGCTCGACACCGCCGGGCTGCTGCCGACCGCCGACGGCACCCGGATCACCTGGCAGAGCGGGAAGCTCAGCTTCACCGACGGGCCGTTCACCGAGACCAAGGAGGTCATCGGCGGCTACGCCATCATGCAGTGCAAGGACAAGGCCGAGGCCCTGGAGTGGACCAAGCGCTTCCTGGAGATCCACCCGGTGAGCTGGACCGTCGGCGCCGAGCTTCGCCAGATCGACGGGGACACCACCCCGCCGGAGGCCTGAGCCCCACACTGAACGCCCCGACTCTCCGCGGCCGTGTTTGCCCTGGTCCCCGGCTGCTGCTCTGATGGGTGGCCGTGAGCGGGAGCAACGCGGCCGTGGCGGTCGAGACGGTGTTCAGGATCGAGTCCGCGCGGATCATCGCCGGTGTCACCCGCATCGTGCGGGACGTGGGCATCGCCGAGGAGCTGGCGCAGGACGCGCTGGTCGCCGCACTGGAGCAGTGGCCGGAGCAGGGTGTCCCGGACCGCCCGGGCGCCTGGCTGATGACCACCGCCAAGCACCGCGCGATCGACCTGGTCCGCCGCAGGGAGACGTACGCGCGCAAGCTCGCCGAGGTCGGTCGGTCGCTGGAGGACGTGCCGCCTCCGGAGCCGGCCGAGCCGGACGACATCGACGACGACCTGCTGCGGCTGATCTTCACCGCCTGCCACCCGGTGCTTTCGGCGCAGGCGCGGATCGCGCTGACGCTGCGGCTGCTGGGCGGGCTGACCACCCAGGAGATCGCCCGCGCGTTCCTGGTGCCCGAGCCGACGGTGGCACAGCGGATCGTCCGGGCCAAGCGGACGCTGGCCACGGCCCGGGTGCCGTTCGAGGTGCCGTACGGGGAGGACCGGGCGGCCCGGCTCTCCTCGGTGCTGGAGGTCGTCTATCTGATCTTCAACGAGGGGTACTCGGCCACCGCCGGCGACGACCTGCTCCGGCCCGCCCTCTGCGAGGACGCGCTGCGGCTGGCCCGGGTACTGGCCGGACTCGCCCCGGACGAGCCCGAGGTGCACGGCCTGGCCGCGCTGCTGGAGTTCCAGGCGTCCCGGACGGCGGCCCGCACCGGCCCCGACGGGCAGCCGGTACTGCTGGCCGACCAGAACCGGACCCGCTGGGACCGGCTGCTGATCCGGCGCGGGTTCGCGGCGCTTCGGCGGGCCGGCACCGGCCCGTACTCGGTGCAGGCCGCGATCGCCGCCTGCCACGCGCGGGCGGTGCGTTACGAGGACACCGACTGGGCGACGATCGCCGCGCTGTACGGGCGGCTGATGGCCCTGACGCCGTCACCGGTGGTGGAGCTGAACCGTGCGGTGGCCGTCTCGATGGCCGACGGCCCGGCGGCCGCCCTGGAGCTGGTGGACGCGCTGGCGGCGGAACCGGCCCTGCACGAGTACCACCTGCTGCCGAGCGTCCGCGGCGACCTGCTGGCACGACTCGGGCGGGCGGCGGAGGCGCGGGCGGAGTTCGAGCGGGCGGCGGCGCTGACCCGCAACGCGCGGGAACGCGCGCTGCTGCTGGACCGGGCGGGAGACACGGACGCGGCCGCGGGCGGGCCTGCCGCGGGCACGGGCGCGGGCACCAGCCCGAGCGCGGGCACGGGCACCGACGCCGGCGCCCGCGGGAGGCCCGCTACGCCCGGTCCTCCAGCCGCAGACGGGCGCTGACCTCGCCGAGGCCATCGGCGAGGACGGCGAGCTGCTCGCGGGTGAGCACGTCGATCAGCAGCTCGCGCACCAGGGCGACGTGCCCGGGGGCGGCCTGGCGCAGCATCTCCCGCCCCTCGTCGGTGAGTTCGGCGAACACGCCGCGCACGTCACTCGGGCAGGAGCGGCGGCCGACCAGGCCCATCCGCTCCAGCTGGGTCACCTGGTAGGTGAGGCCGCTCTTGGAGGTGATCAGCTTCTCCGCCAGTTCGGTCATCCGCAGTGAGCCGGCCGGGGCGGCGGAGAGGTGCACCAGGATCTCGTACTGGGTGTGGGAGAGGCCGGAGTCCTCCTTGAGCTGGCGCTCCAGCCGGCGGTTGAGCAGGTTGCTCGCGGCGACGAAGCCCCGCCAGGCGGCCATCTCCTCCTGGTCGAGCCAGCGCGGGTCGTTCGCGGAACGGGTTTCGCCCACGGAACGGGGACCGCTCGCAGGAGGCGTGCCGTCCGCGGAACGGGGGCCGTTCGCGGGGGGCGTGGAAGGCATGGAGGGCATGGGGGAAGCGTACTCCTGTTGTTCAAATTCGAACCAAGGTGTACCTTCGAGACCGTCGAGGTTTAAATTTGAACTAGTAACCGAGGAGCCGCCATGAGCACCGCCGCCCCCGAGCGCATGCCCGCCCTCTACCTCTCGCACGGCGCGCCGCCGCTCGCCGACGACCCGGTCTGGCCCGGTCAGCTGGCCGCCTGGTCGGCCGACCTGCCGCGCCCGAAGGCGGTCCTGATGGTCTCCGCGCACTGGGAGGAGGCGCCGCTCGCCCTCGGTGCCGTCACCACCGTGCCGCTGGTCTACGACTTCTGGGGCTTCCCCGAGCACTACTACCGGGTCCAGTACGCCGCGCCCGGCGCACCGGAGCTCGCCGAGCGCGTGCGCAAGCTGCTGCGCGCCCCCGGTACGCCCGTCCAGGACATTCCCGACCGTGGGCTCGACCACGGCGCGTACGTCCCCCTGGTGGAGATGTTCCCGGAGGCGGACGTCCCCGTCCTCCAAGTCTCCATGCCCACCCTCGACCCGCAGCGGCTGCTGGAGATCGGCCGCCGGCTCGCCCCGCTGCGCGACGAGGGGGTGCTGATCGTCGGCAGCGGGTTCTTCACCCACAACCTGCGGGCGCTCAGCTCCGACGGCCGGATCAGCTCGGTGATGGCCGAGTTCGACGACTGGGGCCGGCGCGCCCTGGAGGCCGAGGACCTCGACGCGCTGCTCGACTTCGAGCGGAAGGCCCCCGCCGGGCGGCTCGCCCACCCGCGCACCGAGCACTTCGCCCCGCTGTTCGTCACGCTCGGCGCCGGCGAGGCCGACCTCGGCAGCCAGCGCAGCGTGATCGACGGGTTCTGGATGGGGCTCGCGAAGCGCTCGATCCAGCTCGGCTGACGCCCCGCCCGGCCGGCCACCGGCGCCGCGCGGACGAGCCCGGAGGGGCGGGCCCTCCCCCGGCACGCCCCGTGCGGCCCCGACGAGCCCGGTCGGCCGGGCCGTCACACGGCGCCGCAGGTGAACCGCTCGCCGATGTGCTCCGGCTGCTCGACCTCGTCGACCAGGGCGACGGCGTAGTCCGGCACCGAGATCCAGCTCCGGCCCGACGCGTCGGTGAGCGCCTGGTCCAGCCCGGTGCGGTAGCGGCCGGTGCGCTCGCCCGGCACGAGCTCGGCGGCCGGGCTGAGCGCGGTCCAGCGGACGTCCTCGACGGTGCGCAGGTACTCCAGGGCCGCGCCGTGGGCGTGCATCACCCGGAGCAGCCGCTCGGGCACGCCGGGCGCGTCCCAGACCCGGACGCCCGGCGCCGTCTCCAGGCTGCCCGCGCCGCTGACCACGAGCAGCCGGGGCGCCGCGCCGCCGAGCGTCCGCAGGCCCTCGACCAGCGAGCGGGCGGCCGGCTCGATCAGCCCCCGGCGGCCCGGCCCGTCGCCGCCGACGGCGCTCACCAGCACGTCCTGCCCGGCCGCGACACGGGCCACGTCCGCGGGGACGAGCACGTCACCAGGTGCGACCGCGACCTCCCCGGCCCGGTAGCGCGCCGGGTCGCGGACGACGGCCGTGACGTGGTGGCCGCGCGCGACGGCCTCCGCGACGACGGCGGCGCCGACGGTGCCGTTGGCACCGATCACGGCGATTCTGGCCATGGGGGACCTGCCTCTCGGGGCGGGGGGACGTGCGTCCACCAGTAGCACCCGTCGCCCGGGCCCGCCGTGCGGACACGCGGCACGGCCACGCGGACGGCGGCCGCGCGAACGGCGTGCGGCGGGCCGCTGTAACAAACGGGCGGGGGTGGCGCATCCATTTCAAGCCAAGACTTGTCGCCCGGCCCCTCCGGCGGTTGCGGCGGAGCCGCACGTTCCGCCCGGCCGGCGGCACGGGCGGGCGTTCGGTAAAGACCAGGGATGGCCGCAGGCCGTGGGCACCGGGGGGCTCGCCGAAAGCCGACCGAACGACCGGACGGGGATCCGCGCACGACCGGCGGGCGCGGGCACAAAAGCCGAATGTCGCACAACAGTTCGATTCAAGCCAACCGTTCCCGACCCCTTCCCGGACCGCACCGATCGGCGCAGGATTCCGTGCGGCAGGAGAGGCACGGGGCTCCTCCTGCGATCTGTGTGACTGAGGAGTGCTCAACCATGAAGCAGAAGTGGGCCCTTAGGGCCGTCACCCTCACCCTCGGTGCGGGCGCCGTTCTCGGCCTGAGCGTCGGTTCCGCCAATGCCGCGTCCACCCTCCGGGTGGGCAGCAGTGGTTCGGCGGTCACCTGCCTCCAGCAGGGGCTCAACTACGTCGACGGTGCCGGTCTGGACGCCGACGGCCAGTTCGGCCAGCTCACCAAGGGTGCCGTCGTCAACTACCAGTACGGCCACAGCCTCGACCCGGACGGCGTCGTCGGCCCGGCCACCGGCGGCTCGCTCAAGACCAGCGTCCGCCAGGCGTACGACAACGCGCACCACGCCGGCGACTGGGGCACCCAGAACACCCTGGGCGCCTGGATGAACAACTGCAACTGGCAGCTCCCGGGCTGATCACCGACCAGGTGACACCGGGGGGCGGGTTCGCGT